>JAOACU010000101.1 GCA_026417715.1 Anaerolineae bacterium
CCGCTTCCCACTGTAATCATTTGTTTGCCTTGATTGTCTTGCAGCCACGCCACGCGTTCGTTGACCAAGCCCGCCCAATAGTTGCGCGCTTGTGGCGTCTTTAGGCGAATCGCGCCGGTGATGGTGCGCGTTTCGCCGGGCGCGAGCGGCGCGCCAAAGCCCCAGCGATACGGATGGTCAATCCCAGTGCGGTTATCGAAATCAACACCCACGCGATAGTTGCCGCCGATTTCACTAAAGCCGCGACTGCGGAAGGTGTCGCCTTCTTCGTAGATGAAACCGGGGTCTGGTCCTTGTGTGGGCAGCGTCGTGGTACCGACATTACGCACCGTGATACTCACTTGCAACAAATTGCCCGCGATTACACTTGTCGGTGAAAAGACCACTTGGACGATGCCACTCGTCGCGGGAATCGGTTGGCGCGTGCGATAATCCGCATCGAGCGCGCGACGAAAATCTTCGCTCAACTGTTGATTGCCTTGGATGCTCCATTCAGGATGATCGGGAAGGCGTTGCCAGCGAAAGAGCGCGAGCGCTTGAATCGGTTGGTTGGTGGGCACCGCGTTCCACGCGGCGATTTCGCGATACGCCGCCTGAATCCAACCGATGTTGGTCTCACCCCACCCTGCCGATGGATTCGTCTCGGTGATGAGCACGGGGAGTGAACGAAAGCGTTCGGGGAGCGCGTTCAAAAAATCGCGATACATCCGAAAACGAAAATGCCGATCGGTGAACGGTGGTTGCATCATCTCTTCGCTGGTGATTTGCGCCACGTTGTAATCCTGCGTGTAACAGTGCAGTGCCAGCGCGTCAACGTGATCGCCGATGAGTGTGAGAATGTCGAGAAAATATTTCACCCAATCGCCGCGCTCGTTGCCGGTGTACTTGGTATCGGCACACACAGGCGCGACGGCGCCGGGAATCACCCAATCGTACGCGTGACCGGGCACACTTTTGATTGCCGCGCGGCATTTCAAAAAGCACGTGGCATACTTGTCGGGTGTGATCACTTCGCGCACCCCATAAACCGATTCGGGACGCTCTTGCGCCAAGTTCATCTCGTTGCCGATGATCCAGACGTGCGCACCGCGCGAATTTCTGACGTACGCTGCGCATTTTGCGGCGAACGCATCATACTGATCGGAGGTGGGAATCGTGCCCGCTGTTCCATAGCCATTGTTCAAGCGCACAATCGGCACGATACCCGCATTGGTGAGCGCGGTGTAATCGTAACCGGTTTGCGTCGAAAGGTTGACGCTGTCCACGATCCAGCCCGTTCGTCCGCCGCCGGTGATCGCGCCTTCGCCACCCAGATCGTGAATCGCGTAGATGTGCGTGGGCATTTTCACCGGTTCGGATGGCTCGATGACGACGCCGCCACCTTGACTCGCAACGTACTGCGCGATACGACTGCCTATCGGCGTAAGATCGAACGATTGCCACAAGCCGCCCGCCCCGTACTGAAAGATGGTGCAACCCAGCACATCGCTGTCCTGCAACAATTCCGCATCGTACTCTTTGAGGATTTGCAGGTACGCGTCTGCCGAAACGTAATTACGCCAGCCGTTGTTGTTACCATCGTCCAAGCCGCACTCGGTAATCAGAATCGGCTTGCGCGCGGTGACGGGAATTTGCGCGCGGAACGCGCGATAGCGCGCCCAATCCACTTTGCCTTTGGTGGGGTGATAGTACTCGTGCAAGGCAATGTAATCACACGCCACGACAGCGGGCAAGAGAAGCGGGACGTACTCCAGTGGCGGATTGCCCGTCGAGAATGAAAACGCGGCGACGCGCTCACCGCGCGCGTGCATCAATTCCGCAAAGCGGACATACCAGTTGGCAACCGCGCGCGCGTCTGCTTCGCTCTTGAGCACGGGTTCGTTTAGCCCTTCCCAGATGATGCCGCGCCCTGCAAGTTTGTTCAGTGTGTCGCTGATTTGTGCAACAAACGCGTCGGCGGGACTGCTGAAGGTCAAATTGGTGTACGGGCGATAGACGATGAGCGTACGCGGGCACCGCCGCCGAATCTCGTCAATGTTCGCTTCGCTCGAAAATTCGAAAATCTTGACGAGCGAAGGTTGCATCTGGGTGAGGTAATCGAAGATGTTGTTGTCGTACCCGTTGATGTGAAAAGAAAGTTTGGATGGCATTTAATCCCCTTGACGACCGCCGACCGCTGATGGCTGATCGCCGAATGATTTTCGATTGCCGATTTTCGATTGCAGATTGCAGATTGCAGATTGCGCTCTCAATCGCAAATCGCCAATCGAAAATCGAAAATCTTCCAATCACTAATCTCCAATCTCCAATCACTAATCTCAAATCTCCGTCCTTAGGTAACCACAATCACCTGCTCACCTTGCCTGTCCTGCAACCACGCCACATACTCTTGCACCAGACCAACCCAAAACTTTTTCGTTTGCGCGTTCTTCATCCGAATCGCGCCGGTGATGGTGCGCGTTTCGCCGGGCGCAAGCGGCGCACCCCAGCCCCAACGATACGGATGGTCAATGCCACTACGCCCCTCGAACTCGATGCCGACGCGGAATCGTCCGCCAATCGCTGGGAAACCGCGCGTATCGAACGTCTCACCTTCTTCGTACACAAAGCCAGGGTCGGGTCCTTGCGTGGGCAAGGTTTGATCGCTATCGTTGCGAACCGTGATGCTCACGTTGAGCAATTCGCCCACGCGCAACGTCGTCGGCGAAAACGTGACGGCGGTGATCGTTGCCCCAGGCACAACCCTGATTGGCGTAGTGCCCACGCGGTCTTGCACCCATTGCACATACTCGTTCACCAAGCCCACCCAGTAGTTTTGCGCTTGCGCGGTTCGCAGACGAATCATCCCTGTAATCGTGCGCGTTTCGCCGGGTGCAAGTGGCGCACCCAAGCCCCAGCGATACGGATGATCAATCCCCGTGCGTCGGTCGAAATCCACACCGACGCGGAATTTGCCGGTTTCGGCGGGAAAGCCGCGCGACGCGAACGTATCGCCTTCCTCATACACAAAGCCGGGATCGGGTCCTTGCGTGGGCACTGCGCCACCGCCGGTGTTGCGCACCGTGATTCCAACGACGAGATACTGCCCCGATGCCAACGTCGTCGGCGAAAATGTCACGCCAACGATTTCCGCCGAGACCGGCGCGACTGTCACACTCGTCACACCGACTCTGTCTTGAATCCACGCGACGTACTCTTGCACCAGTCCCGCCCAGTACTTTTGCGTTTGCACGCGATTCAAGTGAATGCCGCCGGTGATGACGCGCTTTTCACCAGGACCTAGCGGCGATCCAAAACCCCAGCGATACGGATGGTCAATGCCGACGCGATTATCGAAATCCACACCGACGCGGAAATTGCTCGTGTGCGCGGGAAAGCCGCGCGACGCAAACGTATCGCCTTCCTCGTAGATGAAACCGGGATCGGGTCCTTGCGTCGGCATCGTCGTTTCGCCATCGTTGCGAATCGTGATGCTAACGTTCAGCACTTGTCCCGCGTTCAGTGATGTTGGTGAAAATTCGACTTTTTCGACGACGAGACCTGAGGTGACCGTAATCAATTGCTCACCCGCACCATCGCTCAACCACGCGACGTGCTCTTGAACGAGTCCTGCCCAAAACTTGCGTGCTTGAATCGTCTTGAGTTTGATGGTGCCAGTGATCGTGCGCGATTCGCCGGGCGCAAGTGGCGCACCCAAACCCCAACGATACGGATGATCAATGCCGGTGCGTCCATCAAAATCCACGCCCACGCGCACCGCGTCTTTCACCGATGGAAAACCGCGCGTGAGGAACGTATCGCCTTCCTCGTACGCAAAGCCAGGATCGGGACCTTGGGTTTGCAATGTTTTCGTGCCGCCGTTCTTGACGGTGATGCTCACGGTGACGGTCTTGCCCGCCGCGAGTGTCGTCGGTGTGAATGTGACATTCGTAATCGTGGACATTTGAAACGCCGCCCACACATCGCCACGTCCTTTGCCTTGCGTGTTCGCATCGAGTCCCAAATTCTTTGCCGAGTTCATCAGCGCGTCTTTGATCTGTTGCGGCGAATAGTTGGGATTCGCTTGCTTGATGAGCGCGCACGCCCCCGCCGCGTGTGGCGTCGCCATCGAAGTACCCGAAAGGATGGTATAGTGCTGACCCACCGGCGTACCGATGTATCCTTGCCGCGCGCGCGCGGCGACGATTTGCACGCCAGGAAAACACACATCGGGTTTGATGCGTCCATCGAGCGTGGGTCCGCGCGAGGAGAACGCGGCGATGGCATCGGCTTTGTCGGTCGCGCCGATGGTGATCACTTTGCGCGCGCACGCCGGCGATCCGAGCGAACCCGGCGTCGGACCCGAATTGCCCGCCGCGACACACACCACCACACCCGCGTCCACTGCCGCATCGCACATTGACGACATTGGATCCGTGCCATCGCAATTGCTCGATGTGCCCAGCGACAAGTTGATGACGTGCGCGCCTTCGCGCACTGCCCATTCGATTCCAGCCATCACACTGCTGAACGTGCCCGAACCATCAGCACCCAACACTTTGGCGGAATAGAGTGTGCATTCGGGCGCGACGCCCTTGTAACGTCCTCCCGATGCCGCGCCATTGCCACCGATAGTACCCGCGACGTGTGTGCCATGCCCGTTTTGGTCTTCGTTGCCTTCGCCGATGAAATCAATCATCTTGACGACGCGCCCTGCCAAATCGGGATGAGTCGGGTCAACACCCGTGTCCACGACCGCGACGTTGATGCCGCGTCCTGTGTAACCCATCTGCCACACGTGCGGCGCGTTGATCAGCGGCACCGATGCATCGAGCAATGCCGTCACGCGCTCATCGAGCCAGATGCGTTCTACATCGTCACGATTGCTCAGCGCTTCGATGCCTGCCACCGTGACACTGAGCGCGCTCGCGGGGATGAGCGAATACGTGCGATGCGTTGCCACGATGCCGGGAATCTGCGCTAGCGCGCGCATTGCTGGCTCGCGAAACATAACGATAACGCGCAAGGACGTGGGTGTGGCGACCGCCGTGTGCACCGCGAGTGCCTCGCGCAGTTGTGGGTGAACTTTGTTCCAGTTGATTGCCATTGTGCTCCTTTTTGGATTGCTGATTTTCGATTGCAGATTTCAGATTGCAGATTGCAGATTGTGCTCTCAACTGATCGCTGACCGCTGACCGCTGAATGCTTTTCGATTGCCGATTTTCGATTGCAGATTGCAGATTGCAGATTGCAGATTGTGCTCTCAATCGCAAATCGCCAATCGAAAATCAACTTTGGCTCATTGGCTCATTGGCTCATTGGTTCATTGGCTCATTGGTTCATTGGCTCATTGACACATCGGCTCATTCATCTTTCGTCATTTGCAAAAACACTTCGACCACGCGCGGATCGAAACACTTGCCGGCTTGGTCGCGAATGTACGCTAGCGCGTCGTCGCGTGACCATGCCAGGCGGTAGGGACGATCGCTCGTGAGCGCGTCGTACACATCGGCAACGGTAAAGAGACGCGCGGGGAGGGGAATCTCTTCGCCTTTGAGTCCGCGTGGATACCCTGTGCCATCCCACCGTTCGTGATGGCAGTACGGAATATCGAGCGCGGGACGCAGGTATTCGATGGGCAAGAGCAGTTCGTACGCGCGACGTGGATGGTCGCGCATCAGTTTCCACTCTTCGTCCGTGAGTTTGCCGGGTTTGAGCAGAACCACGTCTGGAATGCTGATCTTGCCAATGTCGTGCAAGAGCGCGCCGCGCCGAATGTGCACGATTTCATCTTCACTGATGCCAAACGCGCGCGCCAATCGTAACGTCATCTCGACCACGCGTCGCGTGTGCCCTTCGGTTTCCTTGTCACGCAATTCGAGCGCGCGCGACCAACCCTCGATGGTCGCATCGTAGGCAAGCATCAAATCGGTATGCGATTGTTGTAGTTGGCTAAACAAACGTGCGTTGTCAATCGCGATGGCGGCTTGTCCTGCCAGCGTCTCACGAAATTCGTGCCATTCGGGATCGCGCGGGAGCGGTGTGCGATTAAAGATTTCCATCACACCGACGACGTTCCCTTTGGCAATCAGGGGCACGCCATAGTACTCGGTGTAACCTTCGCTAGCCAGTTCCTTGATGATAGCACCCCGCGCGTATGGCGCAAGGTTAGTGAGATGAAGGGTTTGACGCTCCAAAGCGACACGTCCTGCCAAACCTTCGCCGCAATGCATTCGCGTTTGTTCGATGGCACGCGTGCGAAAACCGCGCGATGCCGCGTATTCCAAGATGTGCGCGTGGGGGTGATGGATTAGCACGTTCACCGCGTCTACACCCAGTTGGGCAAGCGTGTGTTCGAGGATGACCGCAAGGGTGAGCCGCGCATCGAAACTGCTACTGATGACGCGGTCAATCGCGCGCAGCGCGGAGAGACGCCGCACTTGGCGTTCGGTTTGCTCGTTCAACGCCGCACGATGGAGCGCGTTTGCCGTGATGTCGGCAATCGCGGTGAGCAGGCGTACATCATGCTCATCGAGCGCGCGACAACTGCCAACCCATATCACGCCGAGTATTTCTGTTTGTACGCGCAAGGGGACGCACGCCGCCGCACGACACCGACCAAACTCTTCGCGACGAAAGGCGCGCGGATCGTTACGTGCATCATTGTTCAAGTACGGCTTGCCTGTATCCACCACCAGTCCGCTCAAACTTTCGCCGCGCGGCATCCGTGTACCTGTAACAGGTGACCACAGTCCGCGTCCGAGTTGGGCGATTAAATCACCACTTGTGGGATCGAGTGTTTCGATGTCAGCGCCGTCCAGATTGAGGTGCGTCATCAATTGATCGAGCACGGCGGCGTACATTTCCGCGCGTGTGGATGCCGTGCTCAACGCGCTACTCACGGCGGCAATGACTTGCAACTCGCGCAGGCGCGCGCGCGTTTGCTCGTACAGACGCGCGTTCTCGATGGACGTGGCAAATTGCGCGGCAAGTGTCTCTAGCAAAACACGATGTGCTTGGGTGAACGCGTGCGGTTGGTACGATTGCGTCGCGACCATTCCAATCGTTTGGTCGCCACGCCGCAAGGGAACGGCAAGAATCGAGCGGACGTGTTCGGGGTCGCCAAAGTGCACCGCACGGATTTCGGTTTGTGCCGCGTAATCGTCAATGACGAGTGTTTTGCCGCTGGGAATGACATACCCGCTCAACCCTGTACCACGCGGAATGCGTTGCGAAGGACAACGTCCACTCTTATCGTAGAGATAAACACCGTGATAATCACCTTGCGTTTCATCCTCCAAGACGATACTCAACGCTTCACACGGCATCACGCGCGCAATCGCTTGGTGAATCGCCGCGCACGTTGCTTCGAGATCGAGCGCGGAGGTGAGGAGGGTTTGGCTGGCTTGGTGGAGAGTGTTCAATTCGTTTAGCCGCGCGCGCGTCTCGGCGAACAGACGCGCGTTTTGGAGCGCGCTTGCGGCTTGGGTCGCCAACGTGCTCAAAAAACGTTCCGCACTCTCATCGAACGCGTTGGGCTGTTCACTTTCTACGCCAATCGCACCCAACACGCGTTCGCCAATGCGCATCGGCGCATACACGCCCGAACGAATGCCGGGATACGTTTCGATGTAGCGCGGATCGTTCGACACATCGCCACAGCGAACGGAAACACCGTGCTGAATGACCCAGCCCGTCAAGCCCTGTCCCACGCGACTAATGAGACGATTCAGTCGCTCGATTTCGGCAGGGATTTGTTCAGGCGGCAAGGCAGGCGCGCTGTAGCCAATCGTTTCGAGTTCATCGCTTTCACCGCGTCGTACACGGACGACTGCGTGTTGCCAGTTCATTCGTTGTTTCAGAATCTCGATGATCTTTGCGCCAATCGCGTGTGGTTCTAGTAAACTGCCTAGTTCAAGCCCTGCTCGGTACAGGGTTTGGAGTTCGTGTAGATGATTGTATGCTTCTTGGAACAAGCGCGCGTTTTGGAGCGCCAAACCGATTTGGTTGGCAATCATCTGCAACAAGTCGAGATCATCAGGGGAATAGGCGTGGTTGCGATAACTTTGCAGTTCCAACAAGCCGATGACTTTGCCTTCGACGAGCATCGGCGTGTACGCGGCGGATTGTGGTTCGGTGACACTGCCAACGATGATGCCGCCGCTTTGTCGCGCTTTCTCTGCCAAATCGTCGAGTATGACAGTTTGCGCGTCGAGAATCGCTTGGGTGCGACCGGTGCGCGGCGCGTGCGGGTCAATCGTCAACGGAGGGAAGAGGGCAACATCGAGTTCTTGCCCTTCGCTGATGACGTACGCCGCGCGCAGAGTGCGCGTTTCGGCATCGTACAGCGTGATGCTCAAATTGTCGCACGCGACGAGCGTGCGGATGTGTTGATACGCGGTGCGGCAAAGGGTAGGCAAATCCAGTGTGGCGGCAAGCGCGCGACCGAGCGCGTTCACTGCCGTCATTTTCTCCGCGCGGCGTTGTGCTTCTTCAAACAAACGACGACGTTCAATGATGAGCGCGGCAGTGGTAGCGATGTTTACAAGTATCTGCAAATCGTGTTCATCGAACGCGGCGGGATGTTGGGTGTTGTCGAGTGCGATTACACCAATCAAACGATCTTGGACACAGAGCGGCGCAACGATGGCGCTCTGAACCGTCGCGATTTCAGTAATTTCGCCATCGTAGCGTATGGAAGCATCAGCGCGCACATCGCGGATCACAAGGGCGCGGCGTTCACGGAACGCGCGCGCGGCGTAACCCGAATCGGTGGGGAAACTTGCGGTTTGCACGCGCGGATCGGTATAGCCGTAGAGCGCGCAGATATGCAACGTGCCGTACTCGTCGGCGAGGAGGATCGAACCTTTCTCAGCGGCGGGAATCGCGTGAATCGCCGCCGCAATGAGGCGTTCCAAGAGTGGTTGTAGTTCTTGCGTTTCACCTAACGCTTGCGCAATGCGCGCGTGCGCTTCCAGTTCGCGCTCGTAGCGTTTGCGTTCGGTGATGTCGCGTGCAATGCCTTCGATCGCGATAAGGTTACCGTGCGCGTCGAAAATCGGCACGTTGCGTTGTTCCGTCCAGATGACGCGTCCATCCTTGCGCGTCCACCGCAAGACGATGGGTTCGCGAAACGTGCCGCCACCTTGAAAATACTGTTCCAACAGCGGGCGATCTTCAGGATGAACGATTTTCAAACCCAGGTCAGGGTCAGCATAATGATCTTCGGGCGTGTAACCCGTGATGGCAGTTGCCGATGGGCTGACATAGGTAAAGCCGCGCGTGGGTGTGAACTCGTAGCGATAAATCAAGTCCTGCGC
>JAOACU010000102.1 GCA_026417715.1 Anaerolineae bacterium
ATAAGAGACAGACGATAGATTGTATAATTGCCAACGGGGTGAGCGTATGATGAACTATCGAATTCGTTTGGTTTTAGAGCCAAATCCCAACGGTGTTTTTACAGTGACGAGTCCTGATGTGCCTGGTTTGGTCACAGAGGGAAGTACGGCAGCGGAGATTCAGGCGAATGTGCAAGATGCTCTCGCGACTTTGCTTGAAGCATGGTCAGAACTGGGTAAACCGATTCCGCCTGCTTTGCGTCCTCTTGTCCCCGATAGCGCGCAGATGATCGAAACGCTGGTTACGGTAGCATGAAATATCGTGACATAGCAAAACGATTACGCGAACTGGGATGTCAAGAACTAGGACACGGCAAGGGCTCACATTGTAAATGGTACAATCCACATAATGGCAAAGTGACGGTTGTACCCGATTGGGGTAGCAAAGACCTTGCTCCAGGCACTGTGCGTGCTGTCATCCGTGAACTTGGACTCTCACGCGAAGAATTTGGTCCAATCAAGTAGGGACGTTCAATCGAACGTCCCTACGTATTTCTCAATACATCTCCCACAAACACGCGTTGCCCCCGCACGAATTCCTCAATCGTCATCGCGCGTTTTCCCGCCAGTTGCACTTCACGCAAAATGAGCACACCTTCGCCACACACCACACCAATTTCTTTGCCGATTTGAACGACGCGTCCTACTTCCGCTTTGATTTGTTGCGGCGAAGCGTGCGCGCGCAAAATCTTTAACATTGTGCCGTTCCAAAACGTAAACGCCGAGGGCCAGGGGTTGAACGCGCGCACGCGCCGCGCGATTTCATCAGCGGGACGCGCCCAGTCAATCCGTCCTTCTTCTTTTTTGATTGGCTTGCACAACGTCGCGCGCGTGTGGTCTTGCGGTTGCGGTGTGATTTCGCCCGCCAGAATGTGCGGCAACGTTTCGATGAGCAAATCAGCGGCAAGGTGCGCAAGTTTCGTTGTCAGTGTGCCGGTGGTGTCTTCATCGGCGATGGGAATCGCGCGTTGTGCGAGAATCGGTCCCGTGTCGAGTCCTTCGTCCATCTGCATCAGCGTAATGCCGGTCTCGGTATCGCCAGCGAGAATCGTGGCGGCGATGGGTGCCGCGCCGCGATGGCGTGGCAAGAGCGATGCATGTGTGTTGACGCAACCGCGCAGTGGAATCGTGAGCACCTCGCGCGGTAGAATCAGACCGTACGCCGCGACGATGATCACAGCGGGCGCGAGCGCGCGCAGTTGCGCGAGCACATCCGGCGCGCGTAAGGTGGATGGTTGGAAAATCGGCAAGCCGCGCGCGAGTGCGAGTTGTTTGATCGGCGAAGGTTGCAATTGCTTGCCGCGACCAGCGGGTTGATCGGGACGCGTGAACACGCCGACGATGGAATGTTCCGTGCGCGTGAGTGCATCGAGAATCGGCACAGCAAATTCGGGTGTGCCCATAAAGACGAGGCGGGACATCAGTTACTCCAGACTAGCCGGCGAACCAAATTCTGCCCAGACGTCGCGCTTCGGCTTGGCAAAAACGTTTTACTTCTGACCAAACGAGTGGTGCAAGCAAAATTGGTTCTTCTTGTTGTTCGGCAATATCAAAATCCACCAAAGCCGTGAGCGCGCGCATAGGAAAGGTTCGGGAGTTGGGATATTTGGTTTCGATGTGTGCAAATAAATCGTCTAATCGAATTTGTTGAGCAATGGCATAAATATCGTAAAAGTCTTTTCGCATTCCGCGTCCAGCAATCGCATCCAATTTCATTAAACCGATATCAAGCAAACTAGCGACTTCGATACCAAGTACAGAGTCCGTTGGTGCTAGGAGGGGGTAGCCATAACTGAAAAAACTGGTCACCACATAATTCACTTCGAGAACCAAGCCCAGGTTCGAATCTTGGTGGATCGTGGGCGAGTGGTTTTGTAATGTCAGGATAATTTGTCGTCGCAGATCGTCGTCTAGCGTTTCGATGTTGGCAAAAAAGTCGAGGTCTTGCGAGATGCGATGTCCCAAGCGCAATGCCAACGCGGTACCACCAGCGAGATAAAATGAGCGCAACACTGTCAGTGTGCTTAATGTCTGTAACAATTCTTGAGTTCGTGGCAACAGGGCTTCCCAGTGTGGCGATTTTAATTCGCCCATATTCTTTCTCCGTGTTGATAGTCATCCAACTCAAAGTAGCAAACCCAAAACAAAAAACGCCGACGTGGCAGGCAGCGCCATCCTGCTTGACGTACCCACTCAGCGATCCGTTGATGTCCGTAGCGCGCAAATAGCCAACGTAGTTCTGCGCGATCACCCCACGCAAGCGTACGTTCGATAATCGTGAATGCACTACGTTCTGGATCAAGTTTCTCCAGATCATACTCCTGCAAGAACGGACGCAACGTTTTAGGAATTCCTGATGCGGTTGTTTCTGGCATCGTAGAACCTCCATTCAAATTATAACTCATAACAATCAAAAATTAAAGTAAGCGCGTTTTGGCACAATCTCTTTCTTATGCTAAAATTGTCAGCCCGGTGAAAGTGGTATTTTAGTTTAGCGAACATCGTCGGTCACTTGCAAGGAGGGAGTGTGACACCTAATCCGTACAAACTCTTAGCCGAACGTTTAGACGCGCTGCCAAATGGTTTCCCACCAACGGACGATGGCGCGGAGTTGCGTTTGCTCGCCAAATTGTTCATGCCCGAAGAAGCGATGCTCGCCGCGCAATTGCGTTTGACGCCCGAAACGCCAGCGCAAATCGCTGCGCGCATCGGTGGCGATGCGGACGCGCTGGGCAAGCAACTCAAGTCAATGGCAAAGCGTGGACTCATCGCGGCGGAGCGTGGTGAAGGCGGACTAGCGTTTCGCTTGATGCCGTTTATGGTCGGCATTTACGAGATGCAGTTTAGTCGAATGGACGCGGAGATGGCGCGCTTGTTCGAGGATTATTATCGGCGCGCGTACAACAAGGCATTGACGATGCAGCCGCCGGTGCATCGCGTTATTCCAGTTGGCAAAACGGTGCAGAACGATGTGGAGGTGCGCCCGTACGAAAGCGTCGTCGAAATCATCAACAGTGCCAAAGCGTGGGGCGTGCTGGATTGCATTTGTCGCAAACAGAAAAAGTTGATTGGCGAGGAATGCGATCATCCGCTCGACGTGTGTATGACGATGAGTCAAATTCCCGATGCGTTTGCGAATAGCACCACGATTCGCGCGCTCACGCGCGAAGAAGCATTAGCGACGTTGCAGCGCGCAGCAAAAGCCGGCTTGGTGCACTCGGTCAGCAATAATCAAGAGGGATTGTGGTACATTTGCAACTGTTGCACGTGTTCGTGTGGCATCTTGCGCGCGATGAAAGAACTCGGCACGGCGAATGTGATTGCGCGTTCGGCGTTCGTCAATCGCGTGGACGATGCGTTGTGCATCGGTTGCGAACTGTGTCTCGCACATTGCCAATTCGATGCGTTGACGATGGAGGACAAGACTGCGCGCGTGAACGAGACGCGTTGTGTCGGTTGTGGTGTGTGTGTCCTCGCGTGCGATCAAGGTGCGTTGCAATTGGTGCGTCGTCCCGAAGACCAAGTGTTGCCGGTACCGCGCACGGAAAGTGATTGGCGCGCCGAACGCGCTGTGGCGCGGGGAGTGAAGTTGGAGGTGGTGTTGTGAATGAAAGAGACCCGAAGGGTTTTTTGAAAACCCTTCGGGTCTTTTGCTATTGTACGCCAGTCTCTAATTTGCCGAGCGCGATGAGACTCTCCAGATCAGCCAGATCGGCGGATGCAAATCGTTGGAATAGCGCGCGCACGGCTTCAAGTTCGCGTGGAGGGGCTTGTCCCAGCATTCGCGTAATGTCAGCGAGGTCTTGAACGTGTCCTGCTTGAAATTTCATCAGCACAAGAAAGCGCAAGGGGAGGATGGGCAACCCTTGAGCATCGCGATTGGTCTGTGCTTCGCGCAATGCCTCTTCCCACCATTCTTCGCGTCCTTCGATCACGTCAATGGTCTGTCCGTCAGGTGCACGCCACGTTGATCCACCGATACTCAGTTCGCCCAAGTGTGTAAAGCCCGCGCGAGCAAGTTTTTCGCGCACGGTGGTAGCGTCTTGCGCGCGAATTGCCACATCCAGGTCTTGCGTGGCGCGTTCGGGCATATAGAGGCGCGTGGCGGCAGCGCCAACGACAGCCCACATCATCGGCGCGAGAATCGGCGTGAGGTCTAGCCATACCATTTTGGTTGTCCTCTGTGCGAGAAAAGTAGGTGTACTACCTGCACCGATGCGCTGATGTCGGCGCGCAATGTCAATCAAAGTTCGTCGCGTCCGAATCCGAACATCAGTTGTCATAGCCTTTGCTCCATCTGGTTGCATTGTATCACAAAGGCGTGTTTGTGAAAAGTGTTTTCTAATCCGCTCTTGGAGAGAAAAAGGGTTTCTAAGAGTTGAGGTTTGTTTTGGAACTCTGACTCAACGAATGCTGAACGAATAAACGAATCTGCACGGTGCTCATTCGTTTATTCGTTGCCCATTGGTTGAGGCGATTTCCAATACCTACCCATAAGTGGTTCTTTTACTCGTTGTAGATTGGTTGACGTGAATCTCTTGGGATGGTGAAACGACTAGCACGATTGGTTACTAACCAATGGTGCTACCTGTCATTCTGAGCGACCGCAGGGAGCGAAGAATATCTCAAAGGACTTTGCGAGACGCTTCGCTGCGCTCAGCGTGACAAAGGGCTATAGCGCTTTCGTTCAAACTAGCACCCTTGGTTACTACTCCCATGTTCCATCGTTATACAAAACATAGAACTCGGTGCGACCGCGTCCGGTGAAAACGAATCCGCGTTCCGTGCGTTGAGTCAGCGCGCTGTACAAGCCCACTTCGTCCTCCAATGCCGCGCTGAGTTTGGTGCGCACAGCGGTCTGCTCGCACCACAGTTTGCCAAAGCCGCGTTTGGGTTTGACGAGCGGCGGTTTCACACTCACCTGAGGGCACGTGTCTTCGGGAAGCGCGCTCGTCCACGTATCGTTGAACTGTAACCACGTGTGATCATCGAACAAAACGAGAATACGCCGATCTTCTTCGCGCCAGAACAGTGTGCCGCGCTCGAACTTTTGTCGCGCGTAATTTCCGCTTCGTTCTGGTTCGATGGGACAGCCCAAGCGCGTCGCCATCTCATTCGTCCAGCGCGGTGGTAGTAAGCGCGGAATCGTGCAGACGATCGGTGTGTTGGTGACGCGCGGTGTGGCGACCGCGCGCGTCGGTGTGAGCGTGGGATACGGCGTGGGTGTAAACGTCGGTGTGGGCGATGGAGGTATCGGCGCGCGCGCGTCTTGGATCACGGTCAACGAGCCATCGTCGCGATTGGCAACGTAAATCGTGTCGCCGAGTCGCGTCATTTTGCCCGGCGCATTCATTTGCCAACGCGCCACTTCGCCAAACGAGTTGATATCCAACACAACAACCATCTCGGTCGTCGGTGTGGGTGTTGTGGTTGCGATAGGTGCACGCATTGGAGAGAGCGATAGAAACAAGTGATGAGTGGCAGGATTGAGTAGCATCCCCATCGGTCGCGCGGGTAACATCAACCCAAACACTTTTTGGTCATTGGCGTCGAACACATTCAATTCGCTGGTAAAAGCCAACGGATGCGTGCCTGCTATGAACACGCGATTGGTTTGTGGATCAATCGCAAGGTGATTGTGATTGCCCGCATACGCCAATGTTGTTCGTTGTTGTAACGTGTTGCTGTCTATGCTGTAGGTCACGTTGCGCGAGTTGGAACCAGGAACACCATTCCACGCTATCGCGTAGAGACGATCGAGATTGGGGTTGAGGTGAATCAATTGTGGCGTGGTCAGCGAGCCGAGTGTCACACCGCGTAGCGCGAGGTGTCCTTGTGGCGTCAACGTCTTGGCATCGAGAATAACGCCATCGGCAAAGAGACGCGCGCGCGTCGCGTCCAATGCAATCGCCGACAAGGTGCGCGTAATAGGTGGAGTAACGCGCGCGCTCCACGTGGCTTCGTCCACGAGTGTCAGTGTACCATTCGCACGATTCGCGACGATGAGGCGCGCGTTGGTCGCATCGTGCACAAGATCAATCGGATGGCGTCCCACGACGATTTCTTTGCTCACGCGTCCGCTTTCGACCACGAACACCGAATCGGTGGAGGCGTTGGCGACATAGACGCGTTGTGCCGATTCGTTGGCGACGAGCGCGGTCACGTTCATTGCAAGTGGAATCGTAATAACGACCTGATGCGTTTGCAAATCAATCACGTGAACATTATCACTGCCATAGTTGGCGACGTACAAGTGACGCGCGGTCGAATCGAAAGCAAGCGCGTGCGGTTGCATGCCTACCGCAACGGTGGCAAGCGTGGTCATTGTGCGCGCGTCAATCACCGAAATTGTGTTGGAAAACGAATTTGCCACATACACGCGCGCGCCATCGCGGCTAAAGAGCGCGCTACGCGGATCGCCACCTACTTGGACACGTCCCCGTGTTGTGCCACTATGCGGATCGAGTGCGACGAGGTATTGCGTGTTGGTCGTCGCGTCATAAGAGGTGACGTAGAGTGTATCGCCGTTTGGAGAAACAAGGAGAGTGTAATAACTTGCTGGTGTGGCATACGTTGCCAGAACTTGTCCCGTATTGGAGTCGAGAACGAGTAGTTTTTCGTATGCCAATGCGTAGATGCGCTGACGCGCAGGATCGCCAGCCAGATTGAGGATGCCGTAGATGTTTGCAAGTGTGATGACACGCGTTGTTTGAAGCGTTGCGGGATCGAGCATAAAGATTTGTGGTTTGATGGCTGCTCCCACGAACAAGCGATTGTCTTGGAATAATAGCGCGCTCGGTTCCTCAGCCAGATTTTGTGTTCGCGTGACTTGATCGTTGACAAGGAGATGAATGGTTTTGTCAGCACTCGCGATGTACAATCGTTGTTGCGAGTCAGTAGTCAGTGCGATGGGTTGGGGAACGGGAATGAATTTGACCACGCGCTCACCTTGAATGACTGCCAGGTTGTCAGTGGACGTATTCGCGGTGTAGAATTTATCGCCGAGCGCGACGAGGGCGCGTGGTGCGCGTCCAATGCCCGGAAGATCGCGAAGCGAAATACGTTCGCGCATGCCCAACGTTGCGAGGGTCGCGAGTCGGGTGGGAGTGAAGGTCGTACTTGGAAGCGGAGTGATCGTTGGAGGTGCGATGGTAGGTGTGGCGAGTGGTGTACACGCCAGCAGAACACTAGCAAATAGAATTGCAATCAGTTTCCATTTCATTGCGCACCTCCGCAGGGTTATTCTATCCGATGTGATACGTTGGGTCAACTAGAGACACAAAGGTAAGGCTGGTGCAAAGGCGAAGTTGGCGACTGGAAGTCGCCGCGACAAAAACCCGAAGCCCGCCTGAGCGGGCTAAACTAGCCGCCGAAGGGCGGCTTCGGGTGGTTGTTGCCGTGAATTTATTCGCCTGTCAATAGACTTTGCACCAGCCCTACAAGTCCACCCAAAACCTTGACGCTTAATCCCTTTAGTGCTACACTCTACGCGATCCCCAAACTGACGAGGCAGAATGTTTCACGGACCTGGTGGTGGTTGGTGGGCAATGATGCGCGCGGACGATAACGCGCGACCACATTTGACCAAAGCGTTGCTCTTGCGCGTTGCCTCCTATGCGCGACCATACGCTTTCAAGATTGCGCTCACCTTTGGCGCGATCCTCACCGCATCGTTGTTGGGATTGATTCCCCCGCTCTTGTATCGCGATTTGATTGACCACGCCATCCCGCAAAAAGATTTTGCGCGCTTGAATCTGCTCGCGCTGGGGATGATTGGCATTCCGTTACTCGATGGGTTGATTGGCGTGGGACAACGCTGGCTGACCGCGAGTATCGGTGAGGGTATCATCGCGGATTTACGCAAGGCGTTGTACGCGCATATGCAAAGAATGTCGCTCCGTTTTTTCACCAACACCAAAACGGGCGAACTAATGTCGCGTCTCAACAACGATGTCGTCGGCGCGCAACGCGCAGTGACGAATACACTCGTTTCGATTGTGACCAGCGCGATTCAAGTGGTGGCTACGCTCGCGATTATGCTCTCACTCGATTGGCGATTAACGATTCTCGCGTTGATCATCCTCCCGCTGTTCGTTTTGCCTTCGCGACGCGTGGGACGCCTCTTGCGCGAGATTGTGCACAAGCAAATGGACCTCAACGCCCAGATGAACGCGCTGATGAATGAAACGCTCAATGTCAGCGGCGCACTGCTCGTCAAATTATTTGGACGCCAATATGATGAAATCAGACGCTTTGGCGAACGCGCGGATCGTGTGGCGAGTATCGGCGTGCGTCAAGCAATGGTGGGACGCTGGTTCTTTATGTTGCTAGGACTTGCCAGCGCGCTCGGCACCGCGATTGTGTGGTGGGTGGGCGGCACGCTCGTTTTGCAAGGCACGTTCACACTCGGTACAGTAGTTGCGTTTGCGGCGTATCTCACGCAATTGTACGCGCCGATCGGCGCGCTCGTCAATGCGCGCGTAGATTTCGCGACTTCGATGGTGTCGTTCGAGCGCGTGTTCCAGATGCTCGATTTACCGGTCGAGATCGCCGATCGTCCTCATCCGATTGTGTTGACGCGCGCGCGCGGCGCGATTCGGTTCGAGAATGTGTCGTTTTCGTACCTCGAGACGAAGGACGAAGGACGAAGGACGAACGATGAGGAGCATTCGTCTTCCGTCTTTCGTCCTTCGTCTGTTCCCACGCGTCGCTATGCGCTCTGCAACGTGAGTTTTGAAATTCAGCCCGGACAACTTGTCGCGCTGGTGGGTCCCAGCGGCGCAGGCAAGACCACCATCACGTACTTGATTCCGCGCCTGTATGATCCTACCGAAGGACGCGTGTTGATTGACGGTTACGAT
This sequence comes from Anaerolineae bacterium, assembly GCA_026417715.1. Lineage (GTDB taxonomy): Bacteria > Chloroflexota > Anaerolineae > UBA4142 > UBA4142 > VGOB01. The sequence goes on from JAOACU010000102.1 coordinate 8,901, forward strand.
GTGCGCGAGGTGTCGCTCGATTCGCTCACGCGGCAAATCGGAATGGTGACGCAGGAAACCTACTTGTTCCACGATACGATTCGCGCGAACTTGCTTTACGCTAAAACTGATGCTACGCAAGACGAAATCGAACGTGCGGCGCGCGCGGCGAACATTCACGATTTCATCACTAAACTGCCACAAGGATACGACACGATTGTCGGTGAGCGCGGCTATCGTTTGAGCGGTGGTGAAAAGCAGCGTGTTGCCATTGCGCGTGTGATTCTCAAAGACCCGCGCGTTCTGATTCTCGACGAGGCGACCTCCTCGCTGGACACCGCCTCCGAGGCGCTGGTGCAACAGGCACTGGAAGAGCTGATGCGCGGGCGCACCACGCTGGTC
>JAOACU010000103.1 GCA_026417715.1 Anaerolineae bacterium
CGATTCGCGAAGCGCACCGCGTTATCAAGCGCGGTGGGCGTATCATCATCTTTGCGCCGAATCGTCTCTATCCATTCGAGACACACGGGATATGCTTGGGCAAGCGGTACATTTTTGGCAACATTCCGCTCGTTAGTTATCTCCCCGATTTTGTGCGCGCCAAACTTGTGCCTTACGCGCGCGCGTACACTGTGCATAGTATTCGCACGCTCTTTGACGGATTGGATGGCGCGTTCATCGTGCACACGCAAATTTATCCCGGCTATGACAAGATCGCGCGACGAAACGCCTTGCTTGCGCGCGTCTTGCGCGGCATCACGTACTTTTTGGAGAACACGCCGTTGCGCGTGTTCGGATTGTCGCACTTTATCGTGTGGGAGAAAAACAATGAGCCAATGAGCCAATGAACCAATGAGCCAAATGAATCACCAATCGCTAATCACTAATCACTAATCTCTAATCTCCATCTCCAATCTTTGGCTTAGCAATTTTGTTTGGAATGGGGTATAATAGGCGCGGGTAAAAGGAAAGGAGTGTGAATAATGGAGCGCGTTACTCTAGAAATACCTGAAGAACTTGCGGGCACATTGCACATAGATCAAACGCGGGTTAAAGAACTCGTTATGCTGGGGTTCTTTCAACTCAAACTCCAAGAGGCACTTACACTTTACAAGCGCGGTATTGTGTCCTTTGGTCGTGCCGCTGAAATCGCTGGTGTCTCCGAGCGCGAACTAGTTCGGTATGCACGTGCCTATGCGATTCGTCCGCGTTGGGATGAGCAAATGCTACACGAGGAGTTGGGAGAGTGAAGGTCGTCAGCGATGATGAAGGTCTAGTGCGTCAGGTGCAACAAGACATTCAGAAGAAGATTCGCGGAGGATAACGCTTGGCAGACAAGGAACAACTCACAATTGGTAACGTCAAACCGATTGAAATCGCAACCGAGATGCGGAATGCGTACCTCGATTACGCAATGTCCGTCATCACTGCGCGCGCGCTCCCCGATGTGCGCGACGGTTTAAAGCCCGTGCAACGTCGCATCCTCTACGCGATGGGCGAAATGGGTTTGCGTCATAACGCCGCGTACAAAAAATGCGCGCGCATCGTCGGCGATGTGCTGGGACGCTATCACCCACACGGCGATCAAGCCGTGTACGACGCGCTCGTGCGGATGGCGCAAGATTTTACGATGCGCTATCCATTGATTGACGGACAAGGCAACTTTGGCTCGATTGACGCGGACCCGCCAGCGGCGATGCGTTACACCGAAGCGCGCCTCACCGAAATCGCGGAAGAAATGTTGCTCGACATTGATCGCGATACCGTTGACTTTGGCGAAAATTTCGATGGCACACTCAAAGAGCCGCGTGTCCTGCCTGCCAAAGTGCCGAACCTTCTACTCAACGGCACAGCGGGCATCGCGGTTGGTATGGCGACGAGTATTCCACCGCACAACTTGAACGAACTTGTGGACGCCATCAAGTACCTCATCGAACGCTGGGACAAGATTGACGATGTGGAAGTGGACGATTTGATGCGATTCGTGCAAGGTCCCGATTTTCCAACCGCTGGCATCATTCTCGGCACTGAAGGTATTCGACAAGCATACGCCACAGGGAACGGTCGCATCATCATTCGCGGCAAGATTCACACCGAAGAAGCGGGTGGCGGCAAATCGCGCATCGTCATCACCGAACTGCCGTACCAAGTCAACAAAGCATCGCTCATCGAACGCATCGCCGAACTCGTGCGCGATCACAAAATCGAAGACATTGCCGATTTGCGCGACGAATCGGATCGGCAAGGGATGAGCATCATCGTCGAGTTGAAACGTGGCGCGGATCCGCAACCCGTCATCAATCAACTGCTCAAGTACACCGCGCTCCAATCGGGTTTCTCGATCAATATGCTCGCGCTCGTGGATGGCGAGCCGAAGGTGTTGTCGCTCAAACGAATGTTGCAACTGTACGTGCAACATCGGCAACAGGTCATCACACGTCGAACACAGTTCGATTTGGACAAGGCGCGCGCGCGCGAACACATTCTCGAAGGACTCAAGATCGCACTCGATTATCTTGACGAAGTGATCAAAACGATTCGTCAATCGCCCGATGCGGACACGGCGAAGGAACGGCTCATCAAACGATTCAAGTTGACCGAGATTCAAGCGCAAGCGATTCTCGATATGCAACTGCGCCGCCTCGCCGCGTTGGAGCGCAAGAAAATCGAAGAGGAACTCGCGCAAGTCAAACAGCAAATCAAGTACCTCGAAGATTTGCTCAAGCATCCGAAGAAAATTCTCGGCGTCATCTCGGACGAACTCACCGATTTGAAGAAACGCTTTGGCGATACGCGCCGCACGCACATTGTAGAAAGTGGCGCGGAAACACCGACCGAATTCAAAGCGGAAGATTTGGTGCAAGAGCAAGCCGTGCTCATTTCGATTACGCAACGCGGTTACATAAGTCGTGTGCCCCTCAGTTCAGTGCGTCGCACGGCGACTGGCTCCAAGAGTGTGCAGACGCGCGAAGAAGACGCAGTGCAGTATCTCTTGCCCGCGAACACGCGCGACACGCTCTTGATTTTCACAAACAAGGGCAAAGCGTATCCCTTGCGCGCGCATCAAGTTCCCGATGTGGAACGCCAGCCCAAGGGTTTGCCGCTCAACAACTTTTTGTCGTTTGAAGAAAACGAGCGCGTCACGTCGGCAGTAGCAGTTCCTGATTTTGCGGCGGCGGAATTTTTGACGATGGCAACAGTGCAAGGGCGCGCCAAACGCACCCCGCTGGCAGAGTTCGATGGAATTCGCGCGTCGGGTGTCGTCGCCATCAACTTGAACGAAGGGGACGAACTGGGTTGGGCGCGTCTCACCGACGGCAACGGCGAATTGATTTTTGTCACCGAGCAAGGTCAAGCGATGCGCTGCAAAGAAGCGGACGTGCCTGTGCAGGGACGCGCGGCGGGTGGCGTGTATGGTATCAAGTTGAACGAAGGCGACAAGGTCGCGTCAATGGACGTGGTGCAACCCGACGGCTTTTTGCTCATCGTCACGACGAAAGGATACGGCAAACGCACGCCGATCAAAGAGTACGCGGTGCAAAATCGCTACACCAAAGGCGTTTCGACGCTGGGGCGCGATCCCGCACGCGCGGGAGTGATTGCGGCAGCGCGCGTCGTCAACGAGGACGACGATGTGACGATCATCGCGACGAGTGGACACGTCTTGCGCGCGCGCGTTGCCAATCTACCTAAAGCCAAACGCACCTCTAAGGAAAGCGAAGTGATGAAGTTGAAGGAAGGCGATGCGGTGGCAAGTATCGCGCGGTTGGAAAGTGACAAGGCAAAAAGGGAAAAGTGAAAAATAGAACGAATGTACAGAGATGAGTTTATGAGAACTCGAGGGAAAGAACGCGTTGTATCCAGAAAATATCTCAGAAAACTGATACGAGAATCACTTCGCGCTCAAGGTTATTCAATAAACAAAACGAATATTTCGTTACGGGTAGATACAAAGGATGCTATACGACAAACGCATTCTTTGGCTAGACTTGCTGAGATTGAACGCGCGAGGAAGAGTCTAAGTCCTTACGAAGATGTTCTTATAAACTATATTGCCAACGGCAACGAGGTAGAACCGACAAGAATTCGTCCTGTTATCGTTACTGTTGCTCCGAACACCGAATATTCTCGTTTATTCCGATATGCAAGTTTACATTGGAGCATCCCGATTTCCAATGGATACGGACGACGCTTGCGGTTTCTGATCTTTGATGAGACTAACGGGAAATTATTGGGTCTACTTGGTCTAAGCGATCCTGTCTTTGGTTTACGCGCACGGGATGAATGGATAGGATGGAATTTTGAACAACGTCGCCGACGTCTCTATAATGTAATGGACGCATATGTGCTCGGGGCTGTACCTCCATACTCAAATTTGTTATGCGGCAAGTTTGTAGCAATGATTGTTACAAGTCGTGAGGTTAGGGAAGCTTTTCATTATCGTTATCAGGGTCGTAAAACAATTATTTTACAACGTGAATGTCCTGCAGAACTTGCTTTGGTGACAACTACCTCGGCATTAGGAAAATCATCTTTATACAACCGACTGAAATACCGAGATCGCTTTGTAATGCAAAGAGTCGGTTATACCGCAGGGTGGGGAACTTTCCACTTTGCTAATGGGATATACGAAAAGATGTTGGCTTTTGCAAGTGTGCACTGCAAAGGAACCGCAAAAGCAGAAAAGTGGGGCGGAGGTGAATTTCGCAACAGGAAAGAAGTTATCAGAAAGTGCCTACAGGTTTTAGACTTTCCAGAAGATTGGATGCTTCATCGGATCGAAAGAGAAGTTTTTGTAGCCCCTCTTGCGAGCAATACTCGTGAATATCTTCGCGGCGAGGCAGATCGCTTGAACTATTGGACAGAATCTGTGCAAGACTATTTTGAGTTCTTTAGAGAACGTTGGCTTTTGCCTCGTGCTGCGCGCAATACGTCATACAAGGGCTTTTGTCGAGAGGAATGGCGATTATGGTAGATACACTCTCGTCCACTTGTTTCGCCGATTTACCTGATGCACTTGTTCATGAGTTACTACATTGCGCTACGTCCGTTGCCGATGGTGTCCAACAACGCGTCAATGCTTTGCGATCATTACAATCTCAATTAAGGCACCAAGCACGCAGTTTAGGATTGATTCGTCGCAAGGCGGATTTAGATGTAGCACCTGAACCGAGTGTTGTGGGTATAGATGGTTCGTATCAGATTCATCGCTTGACTGCTCTTGATCTTTGCGCGGCGGCTGCGGTAGCCGTTGAAGGTACGGTTAAAGAAGCACGACGATACTGGCCTGAACCTCACCATCGTATTTGGGTTGACGGTGTGCCTCATCAAGGACAGCCCGCAGGGGTTCTGCGCGCTGTAATGGTAGGCATGGAATTAGAATTAGCAGCGGAAGCCCCGCACGATTTAGTGTTGTTGGATGGTTCGTTTGCCTCATTGATTATCTATCTCAATCAGGGAGTCACACAGATTGAGCAAGTTGCACCACAACTAGCCAATGTTCTTGAAAAGCACTGGCAAGACGGTTCTCTGTTTAACAGTTTACTCATCCTTCTCTCCAGTAATCGTACGGTCGCAGTTCCAAAATTCACATCAAAAAATGAGCTGGTCTCGCAAGCAAAGATGTCACTGCCGCAAGGGGTGGACGGAAAGACCTTAGCCACCCTTATACTTGAACCAGGTGAGTATACCCAACCGCTGGCGCTGGCTAAGCCAGAATCACGCGAGGATTATCACTTACCACCTCCAGCGGATAATACAAAACTGAATTTGCTTATGGACAAAATTCATGTGATCTATTTTCGACCATATGGCTGGACGGCGGCTTTACGTTTGGAAGTACCTAGCGTGATCAGTAACAGTCCGACACGCTTGTCCATCGTTTTGGAAGGCATCACAAGACAATTTTTCTCTCCGGCGGTTTTTGAACCTTATCCCTTGTTCTTGGCAGATCGTATGGTCAAGAGTCTAGGAGCAGGTGTTCAGGTCGTCGAACAATCTGTTGCCCAGCATATTGCGAAAGCAAGTATTGATGTTGAGACAACATTACTCTTTCTTCAAAACTATCGCACGGAAGGTGGAAGAGGAGGTACAATATGAACATCGAGCGTACACAGGATATTGGTGTTGTTGGAAGTCCCTCTACTAACACCGAATTGACCGTGGACTTGTTACAAGAAGCCGCTGAAGAACGTGTAGTTGGCGCTCTGGTAGGCTTTGAGGCGACACAAAACGGTAATGCAGTGATTTCAGTCGGGCAAATTGTTAGCGTCGAATTGCGAAATCGCTGGCACGAGGATTCTGTTTTTCGTAATCTTATCAAACGTACTGGCGAGATTCCTCCCATCACTAATCGTCAGGACACTCGTACTGCTGCCCTTGTCGTTGGCGCGACATTTACGCGTACAGCAAAAGGCTATGACCCCGATGTGCTAGGTATGGTTCCTCCCACAGGTACCCGAATTTCACGTCTGAATCAATCTACGCTTGACACCTTGCTCTCCGTCTACTCCAATGAGATTTTTTACCTGGGACGTGCTTACGCCAACGACGTTTTCTATCCTATGTGGTTTAAGCACTTTGGAAGTGGTGCGGGAGGAGCAGGAGAAGCATACCACCTAGGCATTTTCGGCAAGACAGGTTCTGGCAAATCAGGTTTGGCTAAGATGATTCTGGTGGGATATGCAAGACATTCTCAAATGGGTATTCTGGTAATTGATCCTCAAGGAGAATTTTCCTTGGAGATGCAAGGAATAAGAGTCGGGCAACAAGGACTGGCTCTGGATAGAGTCTTGAAAGGACAAGGTCGTCAGATCAATCGTTACACTATCGAGGATATTCAACTCGACGAGTGGGAGTTATTCGAGGAGTTGTTAGTATCCTTACGGTTCACCGAACAATTGGGTATTCCTGCTGCTTCCGTAGACAATTCTAGGCGTGCGGCTGAAGTAATCCGTAACGCGCTTGAGAGAGAACCCAATACAAGGCTAGACACTCTTGAAAACGAAGCAAGTCTGCAGGTTGCACTAATGGCAGTGTCTCAGCAGAAGAATGCTGAATATATCTACGCAACTGCATCGCGCGCACAACAGTTACAGCAACGTATCCGACAAATACAAGCGAATCGTAATGAGTTGGATACACTGTTACGACAACATTGGTTACCCTTGACAGGTTTATTCGCTCGAAGGCAAGGTCGAAGAGAAATGTATGGAATCATAGATGACTTGATGCGCCCATTACAGTCTGGTCAGAGACGCCCAATCGTGGTGATTGATATCTCTCAACGTGGTAATCAGCGCTTTTGGACTGAAGAGTTACAAAGAAGAATTCTATTACGGTTGCTTAACACACTGATCGTTCGTTCCACCCGGACACTTGCAAGTCAAACTAGTGCAAACGTACTGGTTATACTCGATGAAGCACATCGGTATGCACCCAGCGGAATATTAGAGTCTGGTTCACAGGCAAGTCTTCTGAGAACGCAACTGAGAACCGCAGTTAGAGAAACAAGAAAATATGGTGTTGGTTGGTGCTTTGTCAGTCAGACGTTAGGAGGATTGGACAATGAAATCATTCAGCAGTTGCGCATTCTGTTTTTCGGCTTCGGTCTTGCTCTAGGTTCCGAGTTTGATAAGTTGAAAGACTTTGTAGGCGGGGATAAACGGGCTATGGAATTGTATCAGTCTTTCCGTGATCCACAGAGTTTTCCCAGACGTGATTTGCAAGAGTTTCTATTCATGGCTGTTGGACCCGTTTCACCGCTAGCGTTCAGTGGTCGTCCTATTTTCTTTACTGTCTTTACGGATCCTCAAGTGTTCTTACAAGCAAATAAGATTCAAATCCAAGATAAACTGTTGTAAGGCAACATCGAATAAATATTTTCTTGCTCTTGTGGACTGTTCAACTGCCCTACTGCCCAACTGTCTCACTGTCCCACTGGAGAACTCTATGTCCAAACTCCACGTCTCCAATCATCCCTTGGTGCTCCACAAACTCACCTTGTTGCGCGACGTGAATACCGAGCCGAAAAAATTTCGTGAACTGATTCGCGAGATCTCGATGCTACTCGCGTACGAAGCCACTGCTGATTTGGCACTCGAAGAAAAATCGGTGACCACGCCGCTCGCGCAGACCAAAGGTTATGCTTTGAAAGATGTCATTGGCTTGATTCCGGTGTTGCGCGCCGGCCTGGGAATGGTCGAAGGTTTTTGGGAGATGATGCCTGCCGCCGAAGTGTGGCACATCGGTTTGTATCGCGATCACAAGACGTTCGAGCCGATTCGCTACTATAGCAAACTCCCCGTTGCGCCGACTGTCCAAGTGTGCGTAATCCTCGACCCGATGCTCGCGACGGGTGGCACGGCGGTCGAAGCCGTGAATATGCTCAAAAAATGGGGCGCGCAAAAAATCAAGTATGTGGGACTCATCGGCGCGCCCGAAGGCATCAAACGCTTGCAAGACGCGCATCCTGACGTGGACATTTATCTCGCCGCCGTTGACGATCATCTAGACGAACACGCCTACATTGTGCCGGGCTTGGGAGACGCAGGAGACCGGCAGTTTGGTACCGGCTGAAGCACAGTGTTCAGTATTCAGTGTTCAGTGCTAAGGAGTTTACCAATGACTGATACCAAACAACCTCTCGTCCAAGTCAAGGGTCTGAAAAAGTATTTTCCGGTCACACAAGGCATCATTCTCCAACGCAAAGTCGCCGACGTAAAAGCCGTAGATGGATTGGATTTTGAAATTCGTCGCGGTGAAACATTGGGCTTGGTGGGTGAATCGGGATGCGGCAAGTCCACGACGGGTCGCGCAATTTTGCAGTTGTATCGCCCTACCGCCGGCGATGTGTTCTTTCAAGGCAAGAACCTTTGCAAGTTGCAAGGCGAAGAACTCCGCAAGATGCGGCGGCATATGCAGATGATTTTCCAAGACCCGTACGCATCGTTGAATCCACGTATGACAGTCGGCGACATTATCGGCGAGCCGCTCGAAGTGCACAACATCGCCAAAGGCAAAGAGAAAAAAGAGCGCGTGCAAGAATTGTTGCAAATCGTCGGGTTGAACCCGTACTTTGTCAATCGCTATCCGCACGAATTTTCGGGTGGACAACGCCAACGCATCGGTGTTGCGCGCGCGCTTGCCGTCAATCCCGACTTTATCGTTTGCGATGAGCCAATCAGCGCGCTCGATGTTTCGATTCAAGCGCAAATCATCAACCTGCTCGAAGAGTTGCAGGAAAAATTCCACCTCACCTATCTCTTCATCGCGCACGACCTATCAGTAGTGCGACACATTTCGGATCGCGTCGCCGTGATGTATCTCGGCAAGATCGTCGAACTCACCGATCGCAACTCGCTCTACAACAACCCGTTGCATCCGTACACCAAAGCGTTGCTGTCTGCCGTGCCGATTCCCGACCCAGTCGTCGAAGAAAAGCGCGAACGCATCATCCTCGTCGGTGATGTGCCTTCACCGTTGCGTCCACCGCCCGGTTGTCGCTTCCACACCCGTTGCCCGATTGTGATGGATGTTTGCAAAAAGGAAGACCCTGCTTTCCGCGATGTCGGCGGCGATCACTGGGTTGCGTGTCATGCGGTGTAGAGGTTTTAGAGATTAGAGATTAGTGATTAGTAATTGGCAATCTCGAATCTCCAATCTCCAATCT
>JAOACU010000104.1 GCA_026417715.1 Anaerolineae bacterium
CAAGGGCTATCCGATTATCGGTACGAGTGTGAGTTGCGTGTTGGTGTTGCGCGAGGAAGCATCGGAGATGCTCGATATTGAAAACGAGGCGACGCGTCAACTCAAAGCGGCGATGTGGGATATGATGGAATGGTTGCGCGATTTGCACGAGCGCGGTGAATTGGATACGAATTTCCGCGAACTAAAGATGGTGTTGCCATATCACGTCTCGTGCCAAGCGCGCGCCCATCGTATGGGGCGACCCGCGCTCGATGTGATGACACTGATTCCGGGTTTGGATGTGCGCGAGGGCAACGCAAGATGTTGTGGGCTGGCGGGGACGTACGGTTACAAAGCGGAAAAGTACGAGATTGCGATGAAGGTAGGTGAAGAGGCATTTCGCTTTGTGCGCGCACAAGGTGATGCAGTGCGCTTTACGACTTCGGATTCCGAGATTTGTCGTTGGCAATTGGAACACGGCACACACAAGGCGTGTCGCGCACCGATTGAAATTCTCGCGGCGGCGTACGGTTTGTACGATTTAGAGACGCGACGCTTGCGATAAAAAAGGGAGTGCCGCTTTCGCTCCGCGCTGAACGAAAGCGGCACATCACCTTGTTGGTTCTTCTGTACCCCAGCAGAAGAGACCAACCTATCGAAAAGGAGGAGAAGAAGGGTGACCGTTGCGCAAACAAAAAACCACAGGGATAAGACTGTGGTTTTTCGCGCGCGCCGATCCGCGCCACAGACCTGTCCCCTTCACCGCCGACGAAGTTAGCTGACGGGTTAGAGCTGAAGGATGCTCTTCTCGCTAGAGCGAGATTCACCCCTCAAGTGGTTCCTCCGTTCTCTCCAAACGTGGAGAGATTAGGCAGACATCTATTCGCTTTTCAATTCTTTTATATCACAATTTGACAAACTTGTCAAGTCGTTTTCGCGTCACCACACGGCTGGCGAAGTCGGCTTCAACAACGTAAAATCAGTTGAGTGGCTTCGTGCAGGTGTGCCGCAAAATGCCGCCGCGCTTCCGCCGCATTCGTTTCACCTTTCCGAGTCAATAACCCCTCCGCTCTTGGGTAGAAAACGGTAAATGGCTTGTTCAGACCTCAGGTCTCCGAGACCTGTGAGGTCTAGAAACCCCTTTCTACCCAAGAGCGTCTTTCTTTTGTCAAGAGACTTGGCACCAGCCGTGAAGGCAATTTTATCGGCGAGTGAATTGTTGGTGGTGGCTCTTACGCGTCTGGACAAAATGATTATTGAGGGCAGGTAAGACCCGAATGATGTACGGTGGATTGTTGGCTCTGCAAGCCAAGTTTGACGGTGGGCACAGAATCGCTCCGTCATTGACACTATGCGGTTTTGTGTTCGGCAGTAGGTAGGGGAGCGCGTTTGGGTGCAGCGTTACGCGCGAAAAAGAGTGCCACTTCGTACAAAAGAATCATCGGAATCATCACGAGCGTCGGTGCAACGATGGGATCGGAAACGGGAGTAATCAGTTCAGCGATGACAAAGATGATGAACCACGCCACTTTGCGTTGCTTGCGCAAGAATTCGGGTGAAACGATACCGAGTTTGATGAGGGCAAACAACACAATCGGCAACTCGAATCCCAAGCCGGTGGCGAGTAGAAAATAGACCACAAAGGCAATGTACGGATCCGCCGCTGAGAAATATTCGATGGGACTTTCGCCGGGGGTACCGAACATTCCCGTCAGCGGACCGAACATATTCAACAAAATCAGATAGCCAAAGACATTCCCCGTGAGGAACAATACCACCATCGCAATAACGAGCGGAATGACAAAACGTTTCTCATTAGGATAGAGCGCGGGTTCGATATAGCGCATAAATTGGAAAATCCACACCGGCGCGGCAAGGAAGATACCACCGTACAACGCCACGCGAAAGCGAATCATAAATCCATCCAGCGGGCTGAACGCTTTGAGTGTCATATTGCCCGCCGGCGCGCGCAAGATGTTCAAGATCGTATCGGAGAAAATATACGCCAGTGTCGTGGTGACCGCAATCGCAATGAGTGAAATAATGAGGCGACTACGTAGTTCTTCAAGATGCTCCATCACGCCCATTAGTTTCTCGTTTGCCATAAGCAACCCTTTTCGATAAACAGAAGGGATGCCCAAACTCTGGCATCCCCAGAATGACGCGAACCAAGAATCGGTGTCCTACGTTTGCGATGCGCCGCAGTGGGTACAGAACTTGGCGCCCGCCGGAATCGGCTGATTACACGTCTTGCACTTGGGTTCTGACACCGTCGTGCTTTTGGCTTCCTCGCTCAATGCTTGGGTGGCTTCTTTGATGCCTGTTTGAAACTCGCGGATGGTGCGTCCCAATGCTTTGCCGATTTCTGGCAGTTTGGAGGGACCAAACAGCAACAAAGCAACGATCAAGATGATTAGCAGGTCTTGAGGTTGTAAACCAAACATCAGAACTTTCTAGAGTGTGTCACGCGCTAGGGCAAGACCACTGTCAAATTATGTTTGTGATGCACCACATTCGGGACAGAACTTGACTCCTGCCGCTATTACCTTGCCACACGATTTACAGGTTGGCTTGGCTTCGGCAGAGGAATTTTCGGTTTTGATCTCCTCAGCGAACCCTTGTGTGGCTTCTTTGATACCGCTCTGGAACTCGCGAATCGTCTTGCCAAGTGCTTTACCGATTTCTGGTAATTTGGAAGGTCCAAAGAGCAACAAGGCAACAACAAGAATAATCAACAAGTGTGTCGGTTGCAAGCCGAACATACGCGCTCCTTTCTCTGTCGTAACTCGGAACGATTGTAACACAGAATCGAAGGGTGTGCAAATTGCAAGGTTGGTAAGCAATTGCATATTTACGCAATTGCGGCTATAATTTGTTATGAAATATGCACTACCACTGGGAAGTTGACAACGCATCTTGGGATGATGCGTACGCCAAGCCGCGCACCGGCCTCACCATGTTTTTGCTCGCTATGTTGTTGGTATGCGTGGTCGGCGCGATTGTAATTCCGGGTGGTTTGGGTCTCCTCGTGGGTTATCAAGAGTTGCAGGCGCAAAACCACGAAGCCGCCATCACGCACTTTAATCGCGGCTTGAGTTATCTCGCTGAAAAGTATCCCGAACTCGCGCGCAGTGAGTTTGAAATCGCACTCAAGTATGACCCAAACTTTGAACCCGCGCGCCAGAAACTCGCCGAGTTGCAACGAACCCCCAACGAAAACACCACCGGCACCGCACAACAAGATCGTATCGCGAGCGCGATGCTAGACGAAGCGCGCGCGCTCATCACCCAGAAAGAGTGGAGTGATGCGATCACACGCCTAGAGCAACTACGGACACTCAATCCGAATTACCAAACCAATCAGGTCAACGATCTGTTGTATCGAGCGTATGTCAATGCGGGACAAGCCGCCGTCGCCGCGGGACAAATCGAGGTTGCGCGCGGACGCTTTGAATCGGCTCTGGCGATCCGCAACGATGACCCGCAGGTAAAACGTCAACGCGATTTAGCGGTGTTGTATCTGGAGGGACAACAGGCGTTCGGTTACAATTGGCAAACGGCAGTTGCCAAGTTCGCCGCGCTCTACCAGCAAGACCCCAACTATAGCGACGTAAAGCAACGTTTGTACGAAGCCCACATCGCGTATGGCGACAAGGCGTGCAAGGAAGGTGCATGGGCACTCGCGCAGCGCGAGTACGATGCCGCGCTCGCGATGAAGTACGATGCGCAACTGGCGCAAAAACGCGCGCAAGCACAAACCGTGTGCAAAAAACCATCTACGCCAACGCCGACTCTTCCCGTTGCAATAACGCCAGCGCCAGGTGGCACACCGACGTTGATTGCGGTTTCACCCACAGAAAGTTATACATGGCTCACTTCCACCGCGCGCGATAAACCATGCACAGGTGCGGGAACACTCAGTGGCACGGTGCGCGACGCATTGGGGCGCGGCATTCCCAACGTCGCCATCGGCTACTATGCCGATTTGATTCCACTCACTAGCACACGCACAAATGCGAACGGGCAATATCAATTCACACTTGGCAAAGACGCGACGGTGTTGCATGTGATCATTCTAGGCGCGGATGGCAAAACACCCGTCAGTCTCTCTGCCGATGTGCATTATCCCGGCGGCTTGGTGGCAGGTTGTCACATCGTGATCGAGTGGCAAAAGGTGCAGTGAGGCGTGAGACGTGAATCGTGAATCGTGAGACGTGAATCGTGAGACGTGAGGCGTGAGACGTGAATCACGCAATACGCAATACGTATCACGTATTGCGTATTACGTATTGCGTATCACGTATTGCGTATGACGTATTGCGTTAGGAGTAAGATGAGAACAATCTTTCGAGTTACCGCTCTGGGGTTGCTTGTGTTAGCGTTCGCGTTGCCGATGGTTGCACGCGCCCAAGGTAGCGCGCACGTGAACGTGCTCACAGTCACCGGGGCGATTGATACGTGGGTCGAAGGATACATCAATCGGGGCATCAGTTTATCAGAGCAGGATGGCGCGCAAGCGGTGATCATTCTGCTGAATACGCCTGGCGGCGCGCTCAACGCTACGCAAAATATCACCACGCGCATCTTGAACGCGCGCGTGCCGGTCATTGTGTTTGTCTATCCACAAGGCGCGTGGGCGGGTTCGGCGGGAACGTTCATCACGATCGCCGCGCACATCGCTGCAATGGCGCCCACCACGACGATTGGCGCGGCGCATCCAGTCTCGAGTGGTGGGCATAGTCTCGAAGGCGACGAGCGCGACAAGATCGTCAACTTTTCGGCGGCGATCATCCAGAACTTGGAAAAACAACGTGGACGGCATACCGAATGGGTCGCCAAAGCCGTGCGCGAAAGCGCATCGGCAACAGCGCAAGAAGCCCTCGAGTTGAACGTGATTGACTTGATTGCCAACGACCCCAACGATTTGTTGAACAAGATAGACGGCAAGACGATCAAGACAGTCGCGGGCGAATTGACCTTGAAGACACAACGCGCTGGACTAGTCTATGTGGATATGAACATCGCCGAATTGATTCTGCACACGATGGTTGATCCCAACATCGCCTTGATTCTCCTGCAACTCGGCTTGCTTGCGCTCGTCGTCGAATTGTACAATCCTGGCGCAACGTTCCCCGCCGTCTTTGGTGCCATTTGCTTGGTGCTGGCGTTCGTCGCGCTGGGCAATTTGCCGGTCAACTGGGGTGGTGTTATCCTGATTGTGATGGCGGTGATCGCGTTCATCATAGATGTCAACGTCAACAGTATCGCGCTTACGATCGGCGCGCTGGTGATGTTCGTGCTCGGCGCGCTGATGCTCTTTACGCCGTTCACGCCTCAACCGCCCACAATGCCCACCGTCTCGGTTTCGCCTTGGGTGGTGCTCGTCACAGGCGGCGCGATGCTCGCGTTCTTTGTGTTCATCATCGGTGCGGCGGTGCGCGGCTATCGTTACCCGGTGATCAGCGGTAGCGAAGCACTGGTCGGCGTGACGGGCGTGGCAGTGACCGATTTGGCACCCAGCGGTATCGCGCGTGTCAAGAGCGAAGAATGGATGGCTGACGCAATCGAAGGCGAGATTCGGCAAGGTGAAGCAATCAAGGTTGTTCGAGTGGACGGATTACGCCTCAAGGTGGTCAAAAAGTAGATACGATTGCGGAAGGTGAGTGTCTTACCGATAGACAAACCTTACCGCGCTCAAGGAGGATGAATGATGCAACAATTAACCTTTCTAACGTGCGTCGTCTTTTTCTTTATCGCCTTTGCGGTGCTACTGCTCTCGATGGCGATCAAGATCGTGCGCGAGTATCAACGCTTGGTTGTGTTTCGGCTGGGCAAGTGCGTTGGTGCGCGCGGTCCGGGCTTGGTCTTTTTGATCCCGTTCATCGAAACCACCACGTGGGTAGATTTGCGCGAAAACTTTTTGGAGGTGCCCGCGCAAACGACCATCACCAAAGACAACGCGCCTATCTCGGTAGATTTTCTGATCTACTGGAAAGTGGTTGACCCAGTGGCAAGCGTCGTTCAGGTGCAAAACTTTGCTGGCGCATCGCAAGGCATCGCGACGACCACCTTGCGCGCGGTCATCGGCGATATTTTGCTGGACGATGTGCTGGCACAACGCGAACGCATCAACACCTCGCTGCGCACGAAACTCGACGAAGTGACCGAGCGGTGGGGCATCAAGGTCACCGCCGTCGAAATTCGCGAAATCTTGCCGCCGCGCGATGTGCAAGAAGCGATGACGCGGCAAATGTCGGCAGAACGCTCGCGCCGTGCCGTCGTCACCGAAGCCGAAGGGAAGAAGCAAGCCGCCATTGCCGTTGCGGAAGGTGAAAAGCAAGCCGCCATCTTGCGCGCCGAAGGCGAGCGGCAAGCGCGCATCCTGCAAGCCGAAGGTTATGCCCAAGCGTTGCAAACAATCTTTAATGCCGCCAAAGGGATTGACGCCAAGACAATGTCGTTGCAATACCTCGAAACGCTCAAGGCGTTGGGTGCCAGCCCCGCCACCAAGTTCGTCTTCCCCGCCGAGTTCACCAACTTGCTCAAACCGTTCATCGGGTACGCGGCGGAAACAACGGAGAGCAAATCAGCGGGTTAAAAAAATTTAACTCAAGACACGCGAAAATCTATTGACTTGACAGCACCTTTTGTGTGATAATGTCAGCGCAAGGAACGAGGTTCTGCGCGACTGGTGATGGGGAAAAAGTCGCCAAGGCAAGAACGGTCAGTGCCTTGGCGACTTTTTAGTTCGCGCAATCTTGTTCCGCGCTGCCAGCGTTTTGCGCGGGACAGATTGGTCGTATTCAAAGGGGGAACGTTATGAAGAATCGGATTACAGGCACGGTCAAGTGGTTCAGCAACACCAAGGGCTATGGCTTTATCGCGCGCGAGGGCGGTAAAGATGTGTTCGTCCACTATTCGGCGATTCAGATGGACGGCTACAAGACGTTGAACGAAGGCGACAAGGTCGAATTTGTCATCGAAGAGAGTCCCAAGGGACCACAAGCCGCAAATGTCGTTCGCGTGTCCTAAATTCCTTTTCACTTTTAGGCACTGCATAAAACAAACAGCCATTAGCACCCCATCGCTAATGGCTGTTTGTTTTGCGGGACGCTCTTGTAGAAAAATGTTTAGACCTCACAGGTCTCCAAGACCTGTGAGGTCTAAATCAAACCGTTACCGTTTTCTACCCTTGAGCGTTGCGAGATTTTCAACGCGAGACTGCCTTTGATTTTCGTCGCGTTCGTGTTAAAATGGAATGCGTTGGAGAAGGATGAATGTATCTCACGCGCCTCGTGCTGACGAATTTTCGCAACTATGCGCATCTTGAACTCGATCTGACGCCGGGCATTACCGTGATTCAAGGTAACAACGCCTGCGGCAAAACGAGTTTGCTAGAGGCGATTTTTTATCTTGCCACATCGCGTTCTCCGCACGCCAGCGCCGATCGCGAACTAATTCGCTGGGGCGCACACAGCGAACCACTCCCGTTCGCGCGCGTGGAAGCACACGTCGAGCGGAGCAACGGTGCGCGTAGCCACATCGAAATTGTGCTGATGGCGATGGAAGACAAAGCGCGCGCCAGCGGGTCGAACGCCGCGCGCGCCACGAATGGACGAATCATCAAACGAATCAAAGTCAATGGCGCTAGCAAACGCGCGATGGATTTACTCGGTGAACTGAATGTGGTCTTGTTTCTTCCCAAAGACCTTGATATGGTATTTGGCTCTCCCAGTCATCGGCGTCGCTATCTCGATATAACGCTCGTGCAAATTGATCCGCGCTATGGGCGCGCGCTTGCCAAGTACAATCAAATCGTCGAGCAACGCAATGGCTTGTTGCGCGAATTTCGCGAGCGCGCGTATCAACCCAATGAACTTGCCATTTGGGACCGCCAATTGATCGAAGAGGGTACGTATCTCATCGCGCGTCGCGCCGAAACCATCGCGCGTTACAATCAACTCGTCGCCGAGACTCATACGCATCTCACCGAGCACGCCGAACAATTGCAACTGGTCTATCAACCCAGTGTCACTTTTGACGCGACAACGCCCGCCGAGACGCGTCACGCGGAAATTGCGCGCAACTTTGCGCAACAGTTGGACGCTTTGCGCACGCGCGAATTGAGCGCGGGAATGACACTCATTGGACCCCATCGTGACGATGTGCGCTTTTGGGTCACGCGCAACTCGGCATCCGTCGAGAGTGACACAACGCCGATGGATGCCACCATCTACGCCTCGCGCGGACAAGGACGTACGATCGCACTTGCGCTCAGGTTAGCCGAAGTGCGCTTGATGCGCGCGGAGACCGGCGAAGACCCTGTGCTCTTGCTCGACGATGTGATGTCCGAACTCGATGCTGCACGCCGCGCCGCACTCGCCCAAGCCCTGCAGGATGCTTCGCAAGCCATCATCACCACCACCGACTTTGATGATTTCTCCGCCGAGTTTTTGGAGAACGCGCGCGTGTGGCGTGTCTGCGATGGAATGATCGAGCGCGGTTAGAGCAATGGCTTACTCCGAGTCCTACTTTATCGCGCGCGAAGCGTGGCGCGATTGGCGCATCGAAGCGCGCGAGTTGATGCGCTTGGCGCGCGTGACGCGCGGCGCGCGCGTGCTCGAAATCGGTTGTGGTAGCGGTGGCTTGCTCCGAATGATTGTTGCGCGCGGCGCGCGCGCGGTGGGTGTGGACACATCGGCGCGCGCGTTGCAACTGGCGCGTGCGCGCGTGCCGTCCGCGCTTGCTGTGCACATCGCACCTGACGCGCGTCTCCCTTTTCGCGACAGCGCGTTCGATGCGATTCTCGCGCAACACGTCATCGAACATTTGCCCGCTGTGGATGCCGCGCTGCGCGAGTGGGCGCGCGTGCTCAAACCGAATGGAAGACTCGCCGTTGCTACGCCCAACGCGCGCTATCCCGACCCCGCGCATTTTGCCGACGCTGAACACACGCGCGTCTTTACGCCCGATGAGTTGCGTGACGCGATCACGCGCGCGGGATTCGTGGTGGACGAGTGTTTTACAATTTTTCCGTTTTTGGGGCGTGTGCGCGCCTTGCGCGCGTTGGGCGTGATTGCGTACCGCGCGTTTCGACGTGTGCCGTACTTTGCCACGCGCGGGCGGACGATTGTGGTGGGGGCACAGGTTCGATACGGGGGAATGACACAGGGCTGGTGCAAAGTCGGAGTTGGCGACTCGAAGTCGCCGCGACAACGACCCCAAGCCCGCCTTCGCGGGCTAAATTA
>JAOACU010000105.1 GCA_026417715.1 Anaerolineae bacterium
CATTCGTCCCTTCGCTTTTGCTCAGGGCAAGCCTTCGTCATTCGTCCCTTCGCTTTCGCTCAGGGCAAGCCTTCGTCCTCCGTCCTGTGTCAACCGATACACCTCGCGCCGCGCGCGTCCCGCTCGGCGTGCCACTTGCTTGACCGCTTCCGTCCGCGCGATGCCTGCCGTCATCAACTCGCGCACTGCCGCCTGCACGCGCGCGTCATCCCATTCTTCGTCCTCCGTCCTTCGTCCTTCGTCCTCCGTCTTTCGTCTTCTGTCCTCTGTCCCAGCGATCACCAACGTAAACTCGCCGCGCGGCGTGTGCGCGCGAAAATGTTCGCGCGCTGCGTCCACCGTGCCGCGAAAAAATTCTTCGTACATTTTCGTCAGTTCACGCGCGATGCACAGCGTACGATTACCCAATATCTCGGCAATGTCATCCAGCGTTTGCTGAACGCGGTGCGGCGCTTCGTAGGCGATCAAGGTGCGCGGTTCGTTCGCAAGCGATTGCAACAACCGACGACGCGCGCGACGTTGGCGCGGCAAGAAACCCACATAGACGAATTGATCGGTCGGCAAGCCCGAGGCGACGAGTGCGGTGATGACCGCGTTGGCGCCGGGAATCGGCACGATGCGATAGCCACGCGCGAGTGCCGCGCGCACGAGTTCATAGCCAGGGTCGGACAAGCCGGGTGTGCCGGCTTCGGAAATCACCGCTACATCGCCTTGCTCCAACGCGCGCAGAATCGTATCGAGTTTCGTCAACTTGTTGTGTTCAAAGTACGAGGTGACGGGTGTGGTAATGCCATAGTGCGTGAGTAATTTACGCGCAGTGCGCGTGTCTTCGGCGACGATGAGCGACACACCTTTCAGCACGCGGAGCGCGCGCAGAGTGATGTCTTCCAAATTGCCAATTGGCGTAGCGACCAAATACAGTGTGCCCATATTGACCAAAGACGGAGAACGAAAGACGAAGGCATTGGTCATTCGTCTTTCGCCCTCCGTCCTTCGTCCTATTATACACCAAAATTTACAAACTGTGTTGCCCGATGTATAATACGCGCTGTGAAACCTGACCTCACTATCGCGCAACTGAGCATCGTGGATGGTGCGTGGCAAGAAGCACCGGAACATTTGGCGTGTTTCGATGCGGCATCGTTGTTCGAGGGCAATGTCGAACGCGGCAACCTGTACATCGTCGTCGAAGTATCGGGCGAACCCGAAGGTCGCGATGCGCTCGCGCGCGCGTTGATCGAAACGGTGCGACGCGAGTACGCCGCTTCGCGCGGCAGTATCGCACTGGGCTTGATGCAAGCCGTGCGCGCTGCCAACGATTTTTTCTACACCACCAACGCGAACACGGAACCCGAAGCGCGCCGTTTGGCTGGCATCACCGCTGTCATCGCGCGCGACAATGAACTGTTCATTGCGCAAGGTGGACCAGGTTTGACGTGTGTGGTGCGCGGCAAAACACTGGTGCGTTATCCTGAAGAATCGCCTTGGTTCAATCCGAACGAAGCCGAGATCGCCGCGTGGCTGGGTACGCGTAATTTTTCTACGCCCGGCGAAGTGCCGATCGGAATGCGTCGCAATTACATTCCCGATATTTTTCACACGACGGTGTTGCCGGGCGACATTGTGGTTTTGGCGACGCGCGCGCTGGTGCAATTATTGACGAACGAAGAGTTGATTGACACGGTGGCGAATCGCCATCCCGATGAAATTGTTGCCGCGTTGGAAGATGTTGCTGGTGCAACGGATCTATCGGCGATTGTACTGCGCGTGGCAGGTGAAGCGATTGTACCGACTCCAGCGCCAATGCCTGAAACGACGGAGGAAGCCATCGCGCCCGCGTCATCACCAACATCCGAAACAGCACCCGCAAGCCAAGTTCCTGTACCACCGCCACCTGTGACCACGCCGACGGAAGAAGAACTCGCGTGGGAGCAGATTCGTGCCGAACGCGAGCGCGAACGTCAGCGCTTGCAAGAAGAACGCGCGCAAGCACAGCGTCAGGAAATTTCTCGTGGCGTTTTACATCTGGTTGCCCAAGCCGCGCGTGCTCTTGCAGGACTTGGGACGCGCATAGATTGGACGCGTATCGGCAACGCGGTAGATCGCGCGCTGGATGCGCTGGTACGCGGGCTGGCGCGCGGTTTGGCGTTTTTGATTCGCGCTATCACGCCAGGCGAACCCAAAACCAGCAAAACGATTTCGCCTTCTTCTCGTCCCCAAACCGCATGGAAGTTAGCCGCGCTCACGTTGCCCATCCTACTGATTTTGCTGGGTATGGCAAATTGGGTCATCTATCGCACGGAGCAACAAGCGGCGTTGGAACGTCGTCTGACGCAACTCGTCCAAAACGCGAACGGACGGCTCGAAGAAGCCAAGCGTCTGCAAACTACGGATCGTGCCGCGGCACGCGAAGCGATACGCCAAGCCCTGGAATTTTTGGAGCAAGCGCGCGCATTGCGCCCTAACGACCCGCGCGTGGCAAGCACATTGAATCGCGCACAAGACTTGTTGGACGAAGTGAATGGAATTGCAGTGATCTTTCCATCACCACCATTCGCCAACTTTACCGATCCCAAATCCAAAATCACGCGCATCGTGACGCGCGTGTCCGATGTGTTTCTGTTCGATCGCGGTTTACAGCGTATTTATCGCTATACCATCAACGAAGTTGGCTCAAGCGCGACACCAGTAGCAGGCGAAGGTGTGATCTTGAAATCAGGTGATCGCGTGGACAATCGTACGGTGGGTGAAATTTTCGATGTGGTGTGGTTGGAGGCGGGACGCTTGATTGCGCTCGATCGCAATGGCGCGTACTATCAATTCGATCTGGCGCGTAACACCTGGAGTGCGCGCGCAGCGAATGAACCTGCCGCGTGGGCGCGCGCGACGCTGGCGACGACGTACGCAAACAATTTGTATCTGATTGATCCGTCACGCAATCAAATCTTGAAATATGTTTCGCCTAGTCCCGATGTGGTGTGGACGGCTTCGGTGACCTACTTTGCGCCCGGCGTTACCCCGCCCGACTTGTCCACCGCGATTGATCTCGCGATTGATGGCGAAGTGTGGCTTGTGCGCGCCGATGGTTCTGTCTCGCGTTTCTACGATGGCAGACCCCGCGAGATTACTCTGAGTGGCTTGGATACGCCGGTGACCAAACCGCTCGCGCTCATCACGACGGAACGAATGATCGGGTTGTATCTCGTTGATGCGGGCAATCAACGCGTGTTGCAATTCGACAAGACCAACGGGCGTTTGGCGCGGCAATTCAAGCCCCACAGTCAAGGGCGCGACACGTTCAAAGCCCTACAAGCATTTGCGGTAGATGAACCGAATCGCCGTTTCGTGTTTGTCAGTGGGGGCAAAGCGTATCTGGCAACGATACCCCAATGATGTAGCACTCTTGACCATCCACAACGACACGAGTAAAATGTGACTATGCATTACCAAGAGATTCGTCGCGCGCTGGCTTTGCCGCGCCCCGGACGCGCGGCGCAAATGCGAATGGCGCCGCGTCCGCGACTGGGCGATGTGTTTCCACTCCCGCCTGAAATTCGTCCCAAAGAGGCGGGTGTTCTCATTTTGCTCTATCCCGACTCGGACGATTTGCACTTTTTCTTGACGCGTCGTACGGATCGCGTGGAAACTCACAAGGGGCAAATTTCGCTGCCGGGCGGCGCGCAAGAAGCCGGCGAATCGCTGGCGCAAACGGCGCTGCGCGAAGCGCGCGAAGAATTGGGCATCCCCACCGCGCCCATCGAACTCTTGGGTGACGCATTGACACCGCTGTACATTCCCGTGAGTGGTTTTCGTGCCACGCCATTTGTCGCGTTCACGCCGACGCGTCCCGATCTTCAGGTGAGTGAAAGCGAAGTCGTCGAGATTCTTGAACCATCGTTGCAAATGATTCTCGATGAGAAAAACATCTTTGAAGAACCCTGGACGATTCGCGGTTTTCCAGCCATCGTCCCCTATTTTTTGATCAACGGGCACAAGGTGTGGGGAGCAACGGCAATGATTTTGAGCGAGTTTCGCGAAATCCTCTTGAGTGTCCGACGACAAGAAAAAGGTGCGTAATGCAACGAACCACTTTGAGTAAGGAACACATTCTGGAATTACTTCGCATCCATCGAAATACACTGCACGCGTTAGGCGTGAGCCAAGTGGGACTGTTTGGCTCCTTTGTGCGGGGCGAACAAAACGATCAAAGCGATGTGGATCTGCTTGTCGCATTTGAACCAGGTAAAAAATCCTTCGATAATTTTGTCCAACTGGCTTATTGGTTAGAGGATTTACTGGGTCGGCGCGTGGAGTTAGTGACGCCCGAATCACTTAGTCCGTATCTTGGTCCCTCCATTCTGAAAGAGGTTGAATATGTCGCTTGAGTACCTGCGTCATATCTTGGACGAAGTAAATTACATTGTAGAACACACGCGCGCAATAACGCGGCAAGAATTTATGCAGGATGCAACATTGCGTCGGGCAGTTGTGCGGAGTCTGGAAGTTATCGGTGAAGCAACTAAACACATCCCGAATCAATTCAGAGCCAAGTATCCTAGAATAGATTGGCGATCTATGGCGGCAATGCGAGATAAATTGATTCATGATTATTTTGGTGTGGATTATGAAATCGTTTGGGACGTCGTCGTACACAAAGTCCCATCTCTGAAGCAAGAGGTTGAGGAAATTCTTCGACTCGAAACTAACCAATAGACGAATGACCACCGTACTTTTGATTCGCCACGCTAGCAACGATTACCTGACTCAAAATCGAATGGCGGGTTTGCAACCCATCCCACTGAACGAGCAAGGTCGGAATGAAGCGCGCGCACTGGCGCAACGTTTAGCAACGGTGCCGCTGAACGCCATCTATGCCAGTCCCATCGCGCGCGCACGCGAAACGGCTGACTGGATCGCCCAGCCGCATCAACTTGCGGTGCAGATTCATTCGGGCTTGACCGAAGTGAACGTCGGCGATTGGACCGACCAGATGATTCCCGACTTGCAAACTACGGATGCCTGGAAGCAGATGCTGGCAAGTCCTTTCGATTTTCGCTTCCCGAACGGCGAGAGTAATCGCGAGGTGCACGCGCGTATCGTGGCGACGATTGACGCGCTGGTAGCCGCGCATCCCGATCAAATCATCGCGCTGGTGTCGCATGCCGATCCCATCAAGATCGCGCTGGCGCATTATTTGGGAATGAACCTGAACGACTTTAATCGCTTGGCGATTGATCCTGCCTCGCTGAGTATTCTCAAGTTTAACGCAACCCAAGTGCTGGTGTATCGTCTCAACGACAACGGCGCATTGGATTTGCGAAAGGAAACCAAAGATGGCTGAAGCCGAACTGATATACGATTTGCGTCCTGTCTCACATATCACGGTGGGTGCGTTAGGTGTACCGGGTAAACGCACCTTTTTCATTCAGGGAATTCAAGAAACGATCGTGGCAACGCTCGTCGTCGAGAAGGAACACGTGATTGCGCTGGCGCGCGGAATTTTCGAGACGTTAGAGCGTTTGGGCTTGGGCAATTTATCGGTGTCAATGACCGAAGAGGAAATGGAACTCGTCGAGCCGATTGATCCACTCTTTCGCATCGGTCAACTCGGTTTGGGGTACGATCCGTCCAGCCGCTTGTTGATGATCGTTGCGTACGAATTGCCCGAAGAAGAAAATCCACCGACAATCAAAGTGGTACGTTTTTGGGCAACGCCGGAGCAAACACTCAAGATGGCGCGCCATGCGATGGTCGTTGCCGCCGCTGGTCGTCCGCTGTGTGTGCTTTGCGGCAGACCGATTGACCCCGATGGACACTTTTGCCCCAAGCGTAACGGCCATGGCGAAAAAGCCGATTTGACGTAGAGATTGACGAGAGACGAAGGACGAAAGACGAACGTATCCGTCCTTCGTCTTTCCTTCATCGGTGGTGCTACAAAAGTAATGCTGGTAAGGCAATCTGTCACGCTGAGCGCAGCGAAGCGTCTCGCCAAGTCATTTGAGAGATTCTTCGGCGCACAAGGCGCGCCTCAGAATGACACTCTCAGCATTACTTTTCGATCACTACCCCTTCATCCTTGAAAATGTCTCTAGTCATTTCACCCGATGATGATGCCATCGCGTTGCTGACGAACGGCACGATTGAAGTCGAAGGTCTAGTGCCTTGGGGATCGAATTACACGTTTCTGGTGACAGTGCGCGATGCCACGCGTGCGACGCTGGCGATCTATAAACCCTCGCGCGGTGAACGCCCGTTATGGGATTTTCCGACTGGCACACTTGCGTATCGCGAAGTGGCGGCATATCTCGTGAGTCGCGCGCTGGGCTGGCCCCACGTTCCGCCGACAGTGTTGCGCGACGGTCCTGAAGGAATCGGAATGGTGCAGTTGTTCATCGAATTTGTGGATGAACAACATTTTTTCACCTTGCGTCACAAGCATCGTGACGAGATGCAACGCATCGCGCTGTTCGATGCGGTCATCAACAACACCGACCGCAAAGGTGGGCACGTGCTCCTCGGCACCGATGGTAAAATTTGGTGCATTGATCACGGCGTCACTTTCCACGAGCATTACAAACTGCGCACTGTGATTTGGGATTTTATGCGCCAACCGATTCCTGCACCTTTGCTAGACGATCTGGCGGCACTGCGCGCGCGTCTTGTACGCGGCAACGCGCTGTTCGATTCTCTGCGCGCTCTACTCTCTCCGCGCGAGATACGCGCGTTGCGCGCGCGGCTCGATGATTTGTTGGCGCGCGGCACTTTTCCTGAGCCACCCGAGGACTGGCCCCCCGTACCGTATCCGCCAGTGTGAGCGCGTGGCTCGATGTACGAACGAGTTTTCTTTTCCCCACGTAACGGCTCAGGTTGCTATAGAGGATATGGAGAATACAGAGATCAGAAAGACGTTTCTATGCGACCTCTATGGTAAAATTCAAGCACGGCTGAGCAGTTACTTTTTCACGGCTGGTACGAGATTTGGTGGTTCTTGCGACCTCAATTAAAATGCGAACGATGCTCACACTAGCCGACATCCTCCACGCGCGCGCGACGATCCAGCCCTACATCTTTCGCACCCCGTTGCGCGCGTCGTTTTTGTTGAGCGAGCGCGTCGGCGCATCCGTGTATCTCAAACTCGAAAATTGGCAAATCACTGGCTCGTTCAAACTGCGCGGCGCACTCAATTGCATTGCCCACCTCACCGATGACGAACGCGCGCGCGGTATCGTTACGGCGAGCGCGGGTAACCATGCGCTGGGTGTGGGGTATGCCGCGCGTGTGTGGCGTGTGGCATCCGCAACGATTTTTGTGCCGCGCACCGCGCCGCACACCAAACTCGCCAAACTGCGCGAGTTTCCCGTGACCGTGCGCCCAGTCGGCGAGACGTACGACGACGCGCATCGTGCGGCAGAAGAATTTGCGCGCGCTAACGGCGCCACGTTCGTACCCGCGTACGATCATCCGCACGTCGTTGCAGGACAAGGCACGATCGGTTTGGAAATTTGGGAAGACGCGCCTGACCTCGACGCAATTTTGGTGCCTGTAGGTGGTGGTGGTCTGATTACTGGCATTGCGGTTGCCATTAAGGCACTCGTACCCAAAACGCGCGTCATCGCGATTCAGACCGATGCATCGCCCGCGCTGCGCGATTCGTTGCGCGATGATCGGTGTTATGAAGAGTACGCGCACGGTCCCACGATTTGCGAAGGACTCGCAGGTGGCATCGGCAAGATGGTGTTCGCGGCGGCGAAGCAAAAACTGATTGACGATGTGATCATCGTTGCCGAACGTGATGTGCGCGCGGCGATCCGCGCGCTTGCGGAGACGGAGCAACTCATCGTCGAAGGTTCAGGCGCGGTGGGTGTTGCCGCGCTTTTAACGCACGCGTTCGATGCGCGCGGCGCGCGCGTGGCAGTGGTGTTGAGCGGCGGAAACATTGACCTTGCGAATTTCAGATTGCAGATTTCAGATTGAAAATCTGCAATCTGCAATCTAAAATCTAAAATTATGTTGCGTCCTTACATCGTTCTTAGTATCGGTCTCTTAGTGGCATCGTCATCAGCCATTCTCATTATGCTGGCGCGCGCGGAAGGTGTGCCTGCGATGACGATTGCCGCGCTTCGACTCACGTTCGCCTCCCTCGCGCTTGCGCCGTTCGTGTGGACGCGTGCGCGCGGCGAGTGGGCGCGTCTTGCACCGCGCGATGTTCTGTTCGCGCTCGCCTCGGGTGTGTGTCTGGCGTTACATTTCGCGTTCTGGATCAGTTCACTCGACTATACCTCAGTGATGAGTTCCGTCGTGTTTGTCAGCACGAATCCGATTTTCGTCGGGCTGGCGTCGGTGGTGTTGTTGCGTGAGCAGTTGCGGCGCGGCACTGTCATTGGCATCGTGACGGCGATAATCGGCGGCACGATCATCGCGCTGACTGATTTGGAGCAAGCAGGTACAGAATCGTTGCAAGGTAATCTGCTCGCGCTGGCAGGCGCGGTTACCGTTTCAGCATACTTGCTTATTGGACGACGCTTGCGCAAACAACTGTCTTTGCTCGCGTACATTGGTCTGGTTTACACAACGGCGGCAATCGTGTTGCTGGCAATGGCATTCGCGATGGGCGCGAATTTGCTGGGCTATACCCCCCAGGGGTATCTGCTCGTCGTGCTCTTGGCGGCAGGACCGCAACTCATCGGACACACGTCGTACAACTGGGCACTCAAGTACGTTTCAGCGACGTTCGTCACCGTGACCTTGCTCGCCGAACCGATTGGCGCGACCTTGCTCGCAATTCCGATTCTCGCGCAAGTACCGACGCCGGTGAAAATCGTGGGCGGCGCGTTGATCTTGTTGGGAATTTATTTCGCGGCGCGCGAAGAGACGGAGGACGGAAGACGGAAGACGGAGGATTTTTGATTTTCGATTTTCGATTTGTGATTTGAACATACTCAATCGGCAATCGAAAATCGGCAATCGAAAATTGACGGCGGTCGTGTTTTCAATGGAGGTATGATGAAAATCTACATCTCAGCAGATATGGAAGGTGTGTGCGGCGTGGTGCATTCGGATCAGACCGATGCAACACACGCCGAGTATCAACGTTTTCGCAAGTTGATGACGGCTGAAGTCAACG
>JAOACU010000106.1 GCA_026417715.1 Anaerolineae bacterium
ATTACGCATCACGCATCACGTATCACGTATCGCGTATTGCGTATCACTTTTCCGCCAACACCTTTGCCAATTCTTCCTTCAGCACCGGCATCACCTCGAACATATCGGCAACGATGCCATAGTCGGCGGCTTGGAAAATCGGCGCGTCGGGGTCTTTGTTGACGGCGACGATGACTTTGGAGGACGACATTCCCGCAAGGTGCTGAATCGCGCCAGAGATACCGAGCGCGATGTACAACTGTGGCGCGACGGTCTTGCCGGTCTGTCCCACTTGCGCGCTATAGTCAATCCACCCAGCGTCAACTGCCGCGCGCGATGCGCCGACTGCCGCGCCGAGCATCTTGGCGATTTCACGAATCTGCGCAAAACCTTCGGGACCTTTGGCGCCACGTCCGCCGGAGATGACGACTTTGGCTTCTGCCAGATCAACATCCACCGCTTCTTTCTTCACTTTTTCGACGACACGCGCGCGCGGTGTCACGTTTGCCACTGCTACCGATTCGATAGGTGCGGGTGCAGTGTCTTGCGGCGCGGGTGGAAAGATGTTCGGNCGAATCGAAGCGATCACGGGGAACGATTTGACTTTGACCGTCGCCATCGCTTTGCCCGCGTACACAGGTCGCTTGAAGATGAGTGTGCCATCGCTAACTTGAAAGCCCACACAATCGGTGGCGACACCCCAGTCTAACTTGGCGGCGACTTTGGCGCCCAGTTCCTTGCCCCAGCCGGTCGCCGGCATCAACACTACCGAGGGCGCGGCTTGGCGCAGCGTATCGGCTAGTGTCGCCGCAAAGACTTCAGGTGCGAATAACTCCAGCGCGGGCGAATCGGCACTGTACACTTTTGCCACGCCGGTCTTGGCAAGCGATTCGGCGCACGCACCGACGTTATGCCCAATTACAAACGCTTCGACCGCGCCACCCAAATCTTTGGCGATTTCCTTCGCCACTGTCACAAGTTCGTAGGAAACTTTGCGCAGAGTACCTTCGCGTTCCTCTGCCACGATGAAAATATTGTTTGCCATTTTAATCACCTCGTAAAATGAATGAGCCAATGAACCA
This sequence comes from Anaerolineae bacterium, assembly GCA_026417715.1. Classification (GTDB taxonomy): domain Bacteria; phylum Chloroflexota; class Anaerolineae; order UBA4142; family UBA4142; genus VGOB01. The sequence continues at coordinate 1,062 of JAOACU010000106.1, forward strand.
ATGAGCCAATGAACCAAACCATGTCTCGATTTGGCTCATTGGTAAATTGGGTAATTGGCTCATTGGGTTAGATCACCTTTGCCTCTTCGCGCAACAGCCGCACCAACTCTTTGGTCGCGGTCACAGCATCGCCGGGGATTTTCTTGCCGGGAGGACGCGCGGGTGGCGGATCAAGGCGTACGGTTTCCAACTTGGGGGCAAGTGTTGCGGGGTCGAGTCCAAGGTCTGCCGCTTTCCAATCCACAATCGGCTTTTTCTTGGCGCCCATAATGCCTTTGAGCGATGGATAGCGCGGTTCGTTCAAACCTTGTTGCGCGGTGATTAACGCGGGGAGTGTGGTTTCGGCAATGTCGCGATCGCCGTCCACTTCACGCAAACAACGCGCCGATTTCTTGTCGTCGGCGATGTCCAATTTGATCACCGAGTTGACGCACGGCAAATCGAGCAGTTCGGCGACGCGCACGGCGACCTGCGCGTTGTCTTCGTCAACGGCTTGCTTGCCAGCAAGAATCAAATCGTACTGCATCTTTTTGAGTGCGGCGGCAAGCACTTTGGCAGTGACCGAGGCATCGCCGTTGAGCAGCGCGGGATCGTTGATGTGCACCGCATCGTCCGCGCCGAGTGCAAGTCCCTTGCGAATCGTCTCTTTGGCTTCTTCGGGACCGAGACAAAGCAAGGTGACTTTGCCCGTGTTCAATTTTTCTTTGATACGCAGGGCTTCTTCAACACCATACTCGTCGTACGGACTGATGATCCACGAAATACCATCTGTCACGACTTTGCCGTCTTTGATCTGAATGCGCGTTTCGGTGTCGGGCACGCGCTTGATCAAGACTACGATGTTCATTGTGCTACTCCTTTGGAGCAAGATTTTGGGTAAAGTTCAAGGTTCGAGGTTTGAGGTTTCAGGTTGCAAGTTTCAGGTTGAAGGTTGCAGGTTTCAAGTTTCAGGTTTCACGTTCGCTCTCTCGCATATTCGCCCTCTCGCTCTTTCGCGCGCTCGCTCCCTCGCTCCACGCGCGCTCGCTCCACGCTCACGCGCGCGTCACGCCTCACGCCGCGTGATCGTCTCTGGGGGCGGAGGAAAGAGCGGAGATGGTTCGCTTGGAGCATCGCTAGGCGTTTCAGCAGACGCTGGTTTGGGAGGGCTTGCACGCGCGGCAACAGAATCGTCTGTGGTAGATACCGTTTTTGCTGATGTCGTCGCTGTAGGCGATGACACCGTTGAGGTCACAGCAACCGGCGCGGTGGCTAACACAGTCGTTGGCGCAGGTGACTTGGTGCGCGCGGGTTGCGCTTCGCGTTCGCGCTCCCGCCGATAAAAGTAATCCGCCACAAACAGCACAATTAGCGTGGTAATCAATGCGACCATTCCGCCGCTGAAAACAAGGATGAAATCACGACTCATAGAACCTCTCTGAAAGTGGGACAGTGAGACAGTAGGACAGTTGACGTATTACGTATTGCGTATCACGTATTGCGTATTGCGTTCAGTCTTTCAACAACGTGCGCGCGATGATGATGCGTTGGACTTGATTCGTCCCTTCGTAAATCTGCAAGAGTTTGGCATCGCGCATATACTTTTCGACTTTGTAGTCGGCATAGTAGCCGTATCCACCGTGCAATTGCACGGCATCGGTGGTGACTTGCATTGCCACGTCCGAGCCGTACGCCTTGGCAATCGCGGAGGCAAAAGCGTACGCCTTGTTGTTGTCCACCAACCATGCGGCGTGATACACGGCGAGGCGCGCGGTTTCGACTTTGATCGCCATATCGGCGAGCATAAATTGCAAACCCTGAAAGTTGGCGATGGGTTGTCCGAACTGTTGGCGTTCTTTCATAAACTTGATGGACGCCTCCAACGCCGCGCGCGCCACACCGACTCCTGCCGCGCCGATGCCGACGCGCGTGCGATCGAACGTCTCCATCGCGATTTTGAAACCGTTGCCTTCGCCACCGATGAGATTCTCGGCTGGCACACGCACATTCTCAAAGACGACCTCGGCTGTATCCGATGCGCGATGTCCCATCTTTTCGCCCATATGTCGGTGGGTGATGCCGGGGGAATCGGCGGGCACCGCAAAGCACGAGATACCGCGATGTTTTTTCTCAGGGTCGGTCATCGCAAACACGGTGTACAACTGCGCAACATCGCCATTGGTGATAAAGTGCTTGGTGCCGTTCAAGACGTACTCGTTGCCGTGCTTTTCGGCGCGCGTGCGCATCGCCGCCACATCGCTCCCTGCGCTTGGTTCGGTGAGGCAGAATGCCGCCAACCCACCATCGCGCGCAATCGATGGGATAAATTTCTTCTTTTGCTCTTCCGATGCGGCAAGGTGAAGCGGTGTCAGTGCCAACTCGGTCGCGTTGGCAGCCGTAGCAAAGCCGGCATCAGCGGCAGCGAACTCTTCGCCAACGATGCACGCCTCTAACCAACCTTGTCCGCCACCACCGTACGCTTCTTCGATGGTGAGATTCAGCAAGCCGAGTTTGTGCGCCTTGGCAATCAAATCAAAGGGAAATTGGCAGGTTCGATCCAACTCAGTAGCCACAGGGGCAACTTCTTTTTGGGCAAACTCGCGCGCAAGTTCCTGTAACGCTTTTTGCTCCTCAGTGAGCGTCAGATCAATCATCGTTGATTTTCTCCTTCCCGATTTTTAGATGCACTACAGCACAGAAGTCATTGCCATTCTATCCTGTTCGTAACAATGTGTCAAATATTTCAAGCAAAAAACAGACAATACCCGATGTGCGACTTTTTTCAGATAGCGTCAAGGCCTTCGAGGTCTCGCGACTCTCGAGCATAAAGAATGTTCAGCCACACACAGACGGGGTGTGCCAAAATCAGTAGTGGTTACATAGCCGATGATATATGCGCAGCGGAAGGCAAATTTACAGCCGTAACTACGACATATCATGGGGTTTTTAACCACCACCAACCAAGAAACCTTGCAAGCCAAAATCTGTCCTCTATAGAAAAAGTTGCACATCACGTAAAGTCTATTTTTAAAGTTCATCAAGACCTGTGAGGTCTGTAAACTTTTCCCCAAGAGCGTAGTGCCAATGTAGCAATTCCCCACGCGACGGAGGTAATACCTGTGTCATCCGCAATCTTGAGTAGGGCAGCGGCGCGCTCGCGCATAAGGGATTGATGGCGCAAGGGCTTTGTGTTATAATCGAACCGTTGCAACACGGCTCGAAACAAGAGGAGGGTGCGTCTATGCTGAGTCGGCACAAAAAATATCTCATCGGAATTCCACTCGCTGTCATTCTGGTCGCGCTGATTGCCGTCGTAACAACAGCGCGCAGTGTAGAGTTTGGACCGCGCGCGGCGTTCTTGAGTTTGCAAGCGCGTGCGCGCGGCGGCTTGGAGGCACATTGGGACGCGCACACCGGCATTCCGGATTTCCTCGCTGGCAAGGACGCGACCACTGTACTGCCCTACACACCGAGCGCGGCAGAGCGCGGCAACCCCGCCGCAATCGCGCGCGGCTTCCTCGACGAAAATCGCGCGCTGTTCCGCTTGACGAGCGCGAGTGAGCAATTGAGTGTTTTGCGCATCGAGCCAGATACACAATTGGGTTGCGCGCATGTGCGACTGGCGCAGGTGCACAATGGCATTCCTGTTTTTGGCAAACAACTCATCGTGCATCTCGACGCGCGAGAAAACGTCGTCGCGGTGAACGGTCATTTTGTACCAGACCTGAATGTAGCGACACAACCCACCATTGCGCCTGATGAAGCGGAGCGCATCGCATTGCAAGATTTGCTTGAAGAACAATTGACCGAAGCCGAACGCGCGCGCGTGATCACCGAAATTTTGCGCGACAAGACACGCCTAATGATTTATGTGGACGAATTCAACAAGGCGACACTCACCTGGCAAGTCACGATTCTCACCGACGCGCCGTTGGGGCAATGGTACTATTTTGTGAACGCGCGACGTCCGGTGGTCACGCATCGGTTTGATTCCGTCAACAATGCCAAGTTGCGCCGTACCTACTCTGCCGATAATCGCCCCACTGTGCCGGGACGGCTGATCATCGAAGAAGGTGAGCGCGCGCGCAACGATCCGATCGCCCAAGCGGCACACGACAACGCCGGCAAAGTGTACGATTATTTTTACAACACCTTCAAGCGCGACGGCATTGATGGTCGCGGTAGTCCGATGGTTTCGACCGTGCATTACGGCAGTGATCCTGAAGACGCGGAGAACGCCGCATGGATCAGCGAACGTCAACAGATGATTTACGGCGATGGAGGCAAGATTTTCAAACCGCTCCCCTACGCGCTCGATGTGGTCGCACACGAGTTCACGCACGGGGTCACCGATGCGACGGCAAACCTGATCTATCAAGGACAACCCGGCGCGTTGAACGAATCGTACTCCGATGTTTTTGCCGCGTTGATTGATCGCGCGAATTGGACAATGGGTGAGGAAGTCGTCAAATCGCCGCCGTATCCCGCGCGCATTTTGCGGAGTTTGGAGGATCCTACTCTTGGCGGTAAATATGATTCGCGCAATCCGCTCAACAGTATCGGGCAGCCCGCGCATATGCGCGACTATGCGCGCTTGCCCAACACGCGTCGTACCGACAATGGGGGTGTGCACATCAACAGTGGCATTCCCAATCGCGCCGCGTTTCTGGTTGCGCAGGCATTGGGACGTGAAAAGATGGAGCAGATTTATTATCGCACCCTGACGCAATACCTCCCACCCGATGCCGATTTCGGCGACGCCGCGCGCGCAACGATTCGCGCGGCGCAAGAGTTGTATGGAACGAACGAAGCCAACGCAGTGCGCAATGCCTTCCTGCAAGTGGGGATTGATGCGGGGGGCACTACACAGATGCCAAGTACGCCGGCGCCATCGCGCGGGACCACAGCACCGCCGCCACCAACGCCGCAACTGCCAGCCGGTTGCACGAACCTCATTGTCAATGGAACATTCGAAAGCGTAGGCGCGGGCTGGACCGAAGTGACCAAAGCGCATTCGGCGATCATTGACACCGAATTGCCCCACACGGGCGCGCGGAGTGCGTGGTTGGGAGGCACAGACGAAGAACCACTTCAATACATCTACCAAGAAGTGCGTATCCCTGCGAATGCCACGCGCGTTTCACTGACGTATTGGCGTCTGCTGCATTATGAAACCAAGGGCATCTTGGGGTTTTTATTTGCGAGTGAAGCCAAGTTTGCAACGAATCTCACCAACGCCAATGGTGAAGTAATCAAGGTGCTCGAAAAATTCGTCTCCTCGCAGGGCAATGACAAATGGCAACAAGCCAAGTTCGATCTGTCGGAATTCGCGGGCAAGACGATGCGCCTCGTCTTTATGTCCGAAAATCCCAAGAACAACATCAGCAGTTTCTTTGTGGACGATGTGGAACTGATCGTCTGCACGACAGGTGACGCACCTGCCGCGCCGCAAACGTCTTCCGACGACCTCGTGTACATCAAGGGATACATCAAGAATGCCGACACTGGACGCGGCATCGAAGGCGCGCAATTCTTTGTCATCAAACCGGGGTTGAGCGCGACGGATGCCGCTGCCGATGACAAGGTGACGACGAGCGAAGTGATCACGTATGGCGTTTCCGATGCCAATGGCTTGTTCCAGACCAAAGACGCCATCCCGCGCGGCAAACGGTACAGTGTCATTGTGCTTGCGCGCGGTTTCCGCGCCATCGTTGCCGACGACGGAATGCAAATTCCCTCCACCGCCAGCAACCCATTTGCGGTCAATGCCAATATGCGACCCAGTCGCTAGATGACGCGCAACGCTCCCACCGTCACACTGTCTTACTGTCTCACTGACTCACTGTCTTACTGTCACACTGACTCACTGGCTCACTGAACCACCGATTGCCCTATCCTTGCACAAAGGAAAAAAACTATGGCAAAACCACTCACTTGTTGCATCTGTCATGAACCTGTTGAACCACCGTACAAGATTCTGGGACAGCGCGTCTATTGCGAACGACATTACGCGCGCGTCAACAAACCCCATCAGGGATTTTGGCGCGCGGGTGTTTTGCAAATCGTCGCAATGAGTGTATTCGCCATCGTGGTCACCGTGATTGCGGAAAGCATCGGCGCGCTCGAAGGTACACCCTTGATCATCGCCGGCTTGTTCCTCGCTATCGTGCCGACCGCGCTGTGGCTGGTGTACTTTTATCAGCAGGATCGTCTGGAACCCGAACCGAAGACGAAAATCGCCGCGGTGTTTTTGCTCGCGCTCATCCTTACCGATTTCATTGGCTTGCGCTTGATTCACGAGTGGTTTCGCTTCGATGATTGGGCGGGCGTCAATCGGATGACCTCGCTTCTGGCTTCGATTTTCATCATTGGCTTTACCTTCGAGGCAATCAAGTACTTGGCGATTCGCTTGACGGTGTGGACGACCGAAGAATTCGACGAACGAATGGATGGCATTGTGTATGGCACAGTGGCGGGCTTGGGTGTGGCTACCTTGTTGAATCTGAATCACATCATCGCGAATCAAGGCGTCGCGTTGGGACCAGGCGTTGTGTACACTGTGACGACCGCGCTGGCGCAAGCATCGTTCGGCGGTGTGCTCGGATATTTTATGGCACAAGCCAAGTTCGAACACAAACCGATCTGGTGGGTGCCACTGGGAGTGTGTGTGTCCGCCGTGTTGAATGGATTTTTCACGTGGGTCATTGACGAGGTCAGTGCGGCAGGACTCACCGTCGAACCCTGGCGTTCGCTGGCGATGGGTGTTATCGTCGCGCTGGTGGTGTTTGGTGCGCTCATCGCGCTGATGCAACGCGCGCACACCTTGACATCGCAAACAGCGAACAGATGAACAGACGAGGACACGATGATCCAAACCGAATTCGGAACCATTTACGGACAGCGCTTTTGGCGCAAAGATGTCGGCGTGGCTATCGTGGTCTTGCTCGCGCTCGCGCTCGGGTGGTGGGTGCGCGTACAAGCCATCAATCGCACAACGATTTTTCAGGACAAGGAGACCGCGTTCCGTCTTGCCTATCCAGCCACATGGACAAGCGTCGAATCGTTGCAAGATGTTTTGCTCAAAGTCGAAGACCCGCGAGCCAATTCCGTGTTCAAGACGACGCTAACAGTCGAAGCGCGCGATCTCGATCCTGCCAATCCACCGACGCTGCAACAACTGTTGGATCGGCGAGTGGCACAACGCGGTGCGTTGACCGCGTATCACTTTTTATCATCGCAACCCACAACTGTTGGGGGCGCCAAGGCAATGCGGCACGAGTACGCCTATGTGGTTCAACCGATTGATGAGCCGCGCCGCGCGTCTTTGCCTGTGGTCGTGCGCGCCATCGAGTACATCATAGTTGGAAAAACGAGTACGTTTTATATCACCCTGTCCGCGCCTGAAAATGAATTCGCCGATGCGCGCGCGCGAATGGAACAAATTATCCAAACGGTGCAAGTGCCATGAAAGACAAGCAAACAGATTCTACGTTGGGCGCGATTCCTAGTGGGAAACGCGAGACACACTTGGAGAGCAAGCCGACCGCCGCATCCCACAAAAAATCCACACGCCCCAAAACCGAACCGTTACAACTGCCGCGCGGCGCGTGGCTCGTCTTTCGGCGGAGTGGTGGATTGAAATTCAGTTCGCGCCAAGTGGTGATTTACCCTGACGGACGCGCGACGCGTAGCGGGACGGATTTGCCCAAACAAGCAAGCGCGTCCATCAAATTGAATGACGCACAGATGGCGGAATTGCGGCGATTGGTAGAGCAGAGTGGCTTGGCAAATTTAAAATCGTCAGGCGGTCAACAACCACCCGATTCGTATGCCTACGAAATCATTGCCTCGGGTAAAGACAAGCCCATTTTCGTTGAAGTATTCGATGGAATGATTCCCGCGTCGCTAATGCCGCTGATTCAATCGCTGACCAAACTGCTGTCCTAGCGCGTAACTGACGTTGCGCAAGGTAGGACAAGTTTGATGAACTGTAAAAAATAAATCAGGTCGCTCTTGGGTAGAAAGGGGTTTCTAGACCTCACAGGTCTCCGAGACCTGTGAGGTCTGAACAAGCCATTTACCGT
>JAOACU010000107.1 GCA_026417715.1 Anaerolineae bacterium
TCCTTGCGTAAGGTGATGTTGTAACAAGGGCAACGATTCCGTTGCCCTTGTTCATTTGCTTGTGGTGCCAAGTAATGCTGGTTTATCAATGGCATTTGTCACGCTGAGCGCAGCGAAGCGTCTCGCCAAGTCCTTTGAGAGATTCTTCGCTTCGCTCAGAATGACACCCTCAGCATTACTTTTTACCACTAGGTAAGCAAGTAGAATGTTTCTCCACCGCTGGGATTTTGGGAACAAGGACATTGCGCCGAATGTTCTGGTGGCGCATCTCTACGCGTTGAGCATTGGTTCGTTTGGCGTTTTAGCATTGATGGCGTTAACTGAGTTGGACGCGCTCTTGGCTCACGCTCCGTCATTGTTGTTTTTCATCGCGCTCTCGTTCATCCTCAAACGCGCCGGCTTTCACGCGCTCCCCGAAATGACCCACTCACTTGTGGGCATCGTTGACCTTGCCGCCGTGTTGATTTTCGGTCCGATTCTCGGCGCGTGGGTCGCCGCTGTCAGTGGCTTCTTCTACCTGTTCCTCAACGCGTTGCGTCGTGAAAAGCACACCTTTGAGTACGTAATCGAAATGCCGCTCTTCAACGCGGGATTGAAAATCGGGATGGCGTATGCCAGTACGCATCTCTACACCGCGTTGGGTGGAACATTCCCGCCGCCCCAAGTCACACTGAACATCGTTCCAGCGTTGCTCGGCGCATCGTTTGCGTGGTTCGCGGTGGACAACATCGGTTGGGCGTTGATGGAGTTTTTGCGCGATGGCTGGTCGGCATTGCAAACTTTTGTTCGTCGCACGTTGGTTTACGCCGTGTTGATGGAACTCGTGCCTTTGCCTTTTGCGATTGTGATTGCGGTGACGTACACATGGCACGATTCAGGATTGTTTGTGCTGATTGCGGCGGGCTTGGTGGGCGTTGCGATCATCGTGCAACGACTGGCGGATGCCAGCGCGCGCTTGGAGCGTCGAAGTAACGATCTAACTGCGCTCAATGAATTTGCGCGCGCGGTGGCGCAAGCGACCTTCGACGCGGACAAGGTGATTGATTTGTTGTACGAATACGCGCGTCGCCTTGCTCCTGCCGATGTGTATCGCATCGAGTTGTTCGACGATGCAAGGTCCGCGAAACCACGTACACGCCTCGTGCTTCAAGCCACTGCCGATGCCACGCGACATTTGGACGAAACACAACCCGATTCACTCCTCTACGATTATTTTGCCACACATCGCGAACCGATACGCGCCGTAGATATTGCGCGCGCGTTTGTGTATCCGTTAGACGCGATTGCGATTGTGCGCGCGTTGGAGAAACGCTTTCCCACCGCGCGCAGTCTGCTGATTGTGCCTTTGTATGCGGGTGATGAATTACTCGGCACGCTTGCGTTGCTCAGCCGACGCCCGCGCGCGTTCTTTCCGATTCAAGCGCGCAACCTCACTTCGATTTGCGCGCAAGCCGCCGTGACGATTCAAAACGCGCGCCTGTATGCCATCGAGCGCAAACGCGCGGCGCAACTGGCGACGGTTAGCGAAGTGAGTCGCCAAGTGGCAGCACTCCTCGATTTGGATGAACTGTTGCCGCGCATCGTTCATCTGATTCGCGAACGCTTTGGCTATTCGCACGTGCATCTGTTCACGGTGGACAACGAGAATCGGCGTGCAGTGTTTCGCGCCAGCACGCATCCGCGCGGCGAAGACTGGCGCGCGCGTAACGTCGGCTATCGCATCGGCTTGGAAGGATTGGTGGGCTGGGTCGCCGCAACAGGCAAACCCGTACTCGTCAACGATGTGAGCAAAGAACCGCGTTTTGCACCTTATCCCGACAAAGAAGTGGACGAGACGCAATCCGAAATCGTCGTTCCACTAAAAATCGGCGATCAAGTGATTGGCGTGTTGGACGTGGAAAGTGATCGGCGTAACGCGTTCACACAAGAGGATTTGTTCATTCTGAACACGTTGGCGGCACAAGTCGCGATTGCCATCGAAGATGCGCGCTTGTACAACTTGCAAAAGGAAGAAGCGTACTATCTCAACGCTTTGCTCCAAGTGGCGCAGAACCTTTCCACCACGTTAGATTTGGACGAGGTGTTGGAAACGCTTGTGCGCATCACCCCGCTACTCGTTGGCGTGGCGCGCTGTGCCATCTTTCTGTACGACGCGCGCGAGCGCGTGTTTCTGCCTGCCAAAGCGTATGGATTATCGCGCGCGTTGCAAGCCGAGTTTCAACGTTTGCGTTTTCCGGTGGACAATCAATTTATGTTCGGCAAGTTATTGCGCGAACAAACGCCACTCGTGATCGAAGAAGCGCAACGCAGCGAATTGATCGAACCCAAGTATATGCAACAATTCGGTGTGCACTCATTGTTGGTTGTGCCACTCATTACGCGGGGCGAGGTCATTGGTGCGATGTGGGTGGATCAGGGTTCGCGTCCCGCGCGCTTTACCACGCGCGAAATTCAAGTGGTGATGGCAATTGCCAGTCAAGCCGCGATTGCCATCGAAGGTGTGCGCCTGTTGCGCGAAGCGGAAGACAAACGTCGCATCGAGTACGAACTTGGTTTGGCGCGTCAAATCCAAAAAAGTTTTCTGCCCGAAAAATGTCCGACGATTCCGGGCTATCAGGTCTGTGCGATGTGGCAAACCGCGCGCGAGGTCAGCGGCGACTTTTACGACTTTGTGCTTCTCAACGGTGGACGCGTCGCGTTTACGATTGCCGATGTGTCAGACAAGGGCATTGCCGCCGCGATGTTTATGGCACTCTCGCGCACCATCTTGCGCACAATGACGATTGGCAAACCCACGCCGCGCGAAACCGTCGAGCGTGCTAACGACATCATCCTTGCCGATGCGCGCTCCGATATGTTTGTCACCGTCTTTCACGGCGTTCTCGATCCGAGCGCGCATCGTTTCACGTATGTCAACGCGGGACACAATCCGCCCTTGTTCTATCGCGCCGCGCGCAACGAGTTGATCACCGTGAAAGGACGCGGTATGGCACTCGGCGCTATGCCCGGTATCACGCTCGAAGAGCACACGCTCGACTTTGAACCCGGCGATCTTTTGCTGATGTACACGGATGGCGTAACCGATGCGCTCAACGCGCAGGAGGAAGAATTTGGCGAGGAACGCCTTGCCGATTTGGTTGCCACGCACGCGCATCTCGCGCCCGATGCACTTATTGCCGAAATCGCGCGTGCAGTGACGGAATTTGCCGGCGAAGGCGTGCACTTTGACGATGTGACGATGGTGGCGCTCAAGCGCGAAACAAAAACTCAGGGGGAGGAGGAGCCCTGAGTTTTTGGAGGGAGAAGTTTAGCGCATGCCCTGTGCGCTTACTTCGTTTGTATTCTATTCCGTCTTGGTGATTTTGTCAGTAGTACTTTGGTTATACCCTCTGGAACTTGCATTTGGGCTGGTGATTATTCACGGGCGAAGTAATCCCCTGATTCGCAAAGTAAGGATGGCTTCGGTGCGAAAACCGCGCCTTGCAATGACACGCGCGAGATGTAAATAATGACCACGTCGAAGGTTTGACGCGATACGCGACCAATGCTATATTGATGCTGTGAGAATCGTCGAGTTTCGTCGCATGCTCAATGGTGAAAATGCTGTTCGTGTTCGGTTTGAACTTGAACGCAATCGTGTGGTCAAATTTGTTGTCCAGTTGGAATGTTGTTTTGGTGACATATGGCATCCCGTTGTGCGTTATGATACCGCACATGGTTTTGCGCATCGAGACGTGCTTTATCCATCAGGTCAAGTCGAAAAGACGGAATTGATGGTTCGAGATTACAATGATGCACTCACTTTTGCATTACGCGATTTGTCGCAAAAGTGGGAAGAGTATAGAGCGAGGTATGAACAATGGATCAGCCAACAAATGTAATATCCGAGCCAAGTAATGTAGTCGAACGGAACATCGGCTTGCTCGAAGGTGTGTTGCGCTATTGTCTTGCCAAGCCACAGATTCTTGAGGCATTGCCCGATGATTTCGAACTGGTTATTTTACCTGAAGATGATCCCGAAGTACTGCAATATAATTTGGATCTGCTAAACAAGTATGGTAGTGCTGGCAAACCCATTGTGTTTGCACGTGTTAAATCAACACTAGACCTGACACGTGTGCATCCAGATATTTATGTGCCTCTGGCAGTCTAGCCAGAGGTTTTTTGTTTTATCTCGAGACGAATCTGCGGCTCTATCTGGAAAAAATGTTCCGCCTCCTCTTGCGTTTCGCGTTCCATCTCTTTTACAATCCATTCGCGTTCACATACGATTTTGTGAGCGCGTTTGTTTCGCGAGGGCAGTGGCGTAATTGGACACGCGCGTCATTACCATACATCGTCGGAACGCGCGTCTTGGAAATTCCATCGGGCACTGGTAACTTGTTACTCGATTTGTGCGCGGCGGGATACAACGCAATTGGTGTGGATTTATCAGCGGCGATGCTGAACATCACGCGCACCAAATTTCAGCGTCAACATCTTCGCGCGCCGATTCTGCGCGCACGTGTGCAGGCATTGCCTTTTCCCGATGCCACCTTCAACTCGATCACGATGACGTTCCCGCCCGGCTTTGCGTACGACCCGCGCGCGTTTGCGGAACTTGGGCGTGTACTCGTAAGCGAGGGACGTTTGATTTGGGTGGATGCTGCGCGCCTACAGCCACGCGATTGGTGGAGCCGCGCGCTGAATTGGGCATTGGACGTTGTGGGGGGAAGCGGCTTGCCCTTTGAAACGTTCGTGCGCGCAATGCTTGTGGACACGCTGTGGCAGGTGGAAGTGAAACGCGTGGTGGATGCAACAAGTGTGGTCACGGTGGTCATCGCGACCAAACGGAGACAGGTATGAACGTAGCAATTATTACCAACGGCGAGATGCGCGAACACGCGCGTTTGCGCGCGCTGTGGGACACGGCTGACCTTCGCATCGCCGCGAATGGTGGTGCGGTGAACGCGCGACGCTATTTCGCGCGCGCACCCGATGTCGTCATCGGCGACCTCGATTCGCTTGATGACGCGACGCGCGCGTGGTGTGTGGCACAGCGCGTCGAAATCATTGTGCATCCGCGCGAAAAAGACCAAACCGATTTGGAACTCGCGCTCGATTTGGCTCTGGTGCGCGGTGCCACCGCCATCACGCTTTTCGGCGCGCTGGGCGGACGTTTCGATCAAACGCTGGCGAACGTGTTCCTGCTCATCAAGCCCGCGCGCGCTGGCGTGGTGGCGCGCATCGTAGATGCTGATGTGGAGGCGTGGGTCGTATGGGAACGCACTATCATCGAGGGACGCATCAGTGAGAGGGTATCGCTCATTCCACTCACCGAGCGCGTGGAAGGCATCGTCACACGTGGCTTGCGTTATCCGCTACAGAATGAATCGTTGTACATTGACGCCGCGCGTGGCATCAGCAATGAATTGATCGCGCCGCGCGCAGAAATCACGCTTGCGCGTGGCTTGTTGTTGGTTGTGCATTCGATACAAAATCAGACCTCACAGGTCTTTAGAGACCTGTGAGGTCTGATTCAACCCGTCACCGTTTTTTATGAGCAAATCGCAAAAATTTGGTGGCGCTTCGTGTCCTTCGTGGAGAAAAAATCTATTTGCCGTTGTTCAGAAAATAGTCCAGCCAATAGGCAAACTCGGCAACCGAAAAACTGCCGCGTACGCGAATGCGTTGCAACTCAAACAGTTTATCTACAGATTGCCGTGCACCTTGCGGTTCCGTTGTCACTGCCGCAAGGTATCCTGCCGAACGCAAAACTTCGATGGTGACTGCATCGTATTTGCCCGCTGGGTAGGAGAACGATTTGACTGGCGTGCCGATGCGTGACTCGATGACAAGTTTAGACCCCGTGATTTCGCCAACCTGAAACGCGCGGGGCTTGTCCTTCAAATCGGGGTGTGTTATACTGTGCGAGCCAATCTCCATTCGCTCGATTGCCATTTCCTCCAGTTGTTCCCAAGTCATATACCCCGTTTTCTGATCGTCAATCGCTTGAGTAATCACGAAGAAGGTTGCCGGGAATTTGTACTTTTTGAGAATCGGAAACGCGTTTTGATAATTGTCTTCATAGCCATCGTCAAACGTGATAACGATGGGATTGAGCGGTAGGGGTTTGCCATTTCTCAGAAATTCTGCCAAGTCCACTAGACGCACAGGGGAATAACCTTTCTTGGCAAGGTAATTCATTTGCGCGTCGAAATTGGCAGGTGTGACCGAAAGATCGAGCCGATACTTGTCCGCATCGGGAGGAGGAACGCTGATATAGTGATACATCAGAATCGGCACCTGTATCACGCGTTGCGCGGGATGACGCGTGAACATCGGTGTCAGCGGACGTGTGGGACTCGGTGTGAATGTTGGCGTACTCGTTGATGTGGGAGTAGGGGTATCGGTGGGTGTAGGAGTGAACGTGGGTGTGGCTGTGGATGTGGCTGTCGCCGTGGATGTCGGCAAGAACGCGCTTGCTAGATGGATCGTGGCAGTGGGTTGGACGAACGGTACAGTGGCAAGCCCAATCCCCAAAATCGTTAAACCTGCTGTAAAAGATAGGAGCAGGGACCAGCGATTAGAGTTCATAGCGTATGCAAATATAACACAATTTCAATCATTTGCCAAGAGGTGCAAAAATGTGTGACACGATTGTCGCGCTCGGCAACGTGACTGCCGATGGCGTTACGCTCTTTGGCAAGAATTCGGATCGCGAACCCAACGAAGCGCATCATCTTCTCCGCATTCCTGCCGCGCATCACGCGCCCGGCGAAAAAGTGAAATGCACCTACATTGAAATTCCTCAGGTCGAATACACCTACGAAGTGCTCTTGGCAAAACCGTTTTGGATTTGGGGTGCGGAGATGGGTGCGAACGAGCACGGTGTTGCGATTGGCAACGAAGCCGTGTTCACCAAAATCCCGTACGACAAACAGCCGGGCTTGATTGGAATGGATTTGTTGCGCCTCGCGCTCGAACGCGCGCGCACCGCGCGCGAAGCATTGGACGTGATTACCACGCTCCTCGCGCAGTATGGACAAGGTGGCAACTGTGGTTTCAAGCATGCCACCTACTATCACAACAGTTTTCTCATCGCCGATCCGCACGAAGCGTGGGTGTTGGAAACCGCTGGCAAGCATTGGGCGGCGGAACGCGTGCGCGATATTCGCACCATCTCGAATGGCTTGACGATTGGCAACACGTTCGACCTTGCTTCACCCGATTTGGTGACGTACGCGATTGCGCGTGGTTGGTGCAAAGGGCGACACGATTTTCACTTTGCGCGCTGCTATTCCGATTTTCTCTACACGCGCTTTAGCCGTTGCCACGAACGCCAGTGTCGCACCACCGATGCATTGCGCGCCGCGCGTGGCAAGATCACTGTCGCGACGATGATGCGCGCGCTACGCGATCACGGCACCACCGATCCGCAATGGACACCAGCGCGCGGCTTGACGACGTTCACGGTTTGCGCGCACGCGGGTTTTGGTCCTGTGCGCGCCACTGGCACGACGGGCGCAATGGTCTCGCATCTCGCGCCCGATGTGCAAACGCATTTTGTCACCGGCACCGCCGCGCCGTGCACCAGTATCTTCAAACCTCTTTGGCTCGGCAATCCCTTGCCCCTCGATGAACCGATTCCCATCGGCGAGTACAATGCTGCGACTCTCTTTTGGCGCCACGAAGCATTGCATCGCGCGACCTTGCGCGATTACGCCGTGCATCTGGCGTCGTATCGCGACGAGCGCGATCAATTGGAAGCGCGATTCATCGCTGATGCGTTCGCGTGTCCTCCCGCGCAACGTGCTGGATTGTCCGCGCGTTGTTTTCGCCAAGCCGATGAAGCCGAAGCGCGTTGGCTCGCGCGACTCGATAGACGCAAACCATATCCCGACATTTTGTATGCGCGCGCGTGGCAGCAGTTCGATGCGCAAGCCAAAATAAAGTAGGACAAGTTTGCAAACTTGTCCTACTCCCGATTTCGAGAGATGTTGAGATTGGCTGGCGGAAATCCGCGTCAACGAATTCTGAACGAATAAATGAATATTCGTTTATTCGTTAAAATGGTTTTCCAAGATGAGGCGCGTGAACCGTGAACATAGATCGCGATCTGCTCCAGAAATTCGAACGCGGACTCGATCCACAACATCCTGAACGGAGCGCAATCCCTGCGCGCATCATCGGTTACGGTGAAATCACCACCGTCTTTGAGATTGACGCGGAAGGCGTACGCGATCTGGCGTTCAAGCGTTTGCCTCTTTTCAACACTGATGCCGAAGTCGAAAGGTACACCGCCGTCTTTGTCGAATACAATCGCCTGCTCGAAGAAGAAATCGGTCTGCGTTTGCCGCCGCACGATCACGTGGTCATCACCAACGCGCGCGGTCGTCCGGTATTCTACATCGTCCAACAGAAATTTCCTGCGGATTCAATGGGCACGGCGATTTTACAGCGCGCGACGCCTGACCAAGTGGGCACGCTGGTTGAACACGTCTTGCATCAAGTGTGCAAGGTGTGGCAATTCAATCGTCAACACCAACATTTGCAGATTGCGATTGACGAAACTTTTTCCAATTGGGCGTGGAGCGGTCACGACTTGTTTTATGTGGACACCAGCACACCGCTCTTTCGCGTGAACGGCGTCGAGCAACTCGACACGGAATTATTTTTGCGCAGCGCGCCTTCGTTCCTCGTGTGGATTCTACGCCTCTTTTTCCTCCACGATGTGGTGAATCGGTATTACGATCCACACCGCGTTCTGGTAGATTTGATTGCAAATTTCTACAAGGATCAACGTCCCGATCTCGTTCCGATGGGCGTTCGCGCCGTCAACGAATTTCTAGCGACGCACGCACGCGAATTCGATATTGCTCCTCTCACCGAAAAAGAAGTGCGCGATTACTACCGCGAAGACGCGTTCATCTGGTCGTTGTATCTGGCGATGCGTAAGGTGGATCGGTTTTTGCGCACGCGCCTGTTGCGCGGCGAGTATCCATACATTTTGCCAGAAAAGATTGTGAGGTAACTCACACAGAGAAATGTAGGACAAGTTTGCAAACTTGTCCTACAACTGCGTAACATCAGCGAGGTAACAATGTCACTCATCGGTCAATCACCCAAATC
>JAOACU010000108.1 GCA_026417715.1 Anaerolineae bacterium
GTACGCGTGACATTTCCTTCAACAATCCGAACATAACTGGCGCCGGAAATATAGTGGACGCGCTGGTACTGCAATCGGATGGGAAATTGTTGGTGGGGGGCAATTTTCTTTATGTGGGCAGTACGTCTAGGGACCGTTTGGCACGGTTGCAAAATACTTTGCCCACTTGCACCTCTGTAGCCACTGGCGATTGGAGCAATAACGCCACCTGGGATTGCGGCAGACCTCCAAGCACAGAAGAAAACGCTGTCATTGCCAGTTCTCATACGGTCACGCTGGATGTGGATAGCGCGGACCTCGCCAATGTCACCATCAACAGCGGCGGCACGCTCACGAACAATGGTACCGCGCGCACGCTCTCACTCACAGGTAACTGGAGCAACAGCGGCACGTTCACCCCCGGCACCTCCATCGGCGTCACGTTCAAAGGCACGGGCGCGCAAACGCTCACGGGCGCAACCACGTTCTACAACTTGACGATCAACAACACGGGTGGTAGCGTCACTCTCGCCAACAATATGACCGTCAACGGCGCGCTCACACTCACCAGCGACCTGACCACCGCGAGCAATGTGCTGATACTCGGTTCGAGCGCGAGCGTGAGCGGCGCGGGCGATGTGGTTGGCACAGTGCGGCGCACCAGTTTCAGTGGCACACAGCAGTACAACAATCAGTATACCACGATCAATTTTACGACTGCGCCAACGCAGATGGATGTGAAACTGACCAAGTCTGCGCCCAGCGGTCTGACGACGGCGGTCAATCGCTATTACACATTGACGCCGACGGGCGCGGTGAATGCGACGATTCAGTTGGCGTACAAAGATAGCGAATTGAACGGAGTCACGGAAGCGAATGCAAGGTTGTGGCGATACGACACGGGGCAGAGTAAATGGATTTTGCAAGGCGGCACGGTCAACACGACGAACAACCACGTATCGCTGGCGGGCGTAACCCAGTTTTCGGATTGGGCGATCAGCGATAACGGCGCACCCACCGCCGTCACGCTGTCGTCGTTCCGTGCGCAATCGTCCACGTTCGATCTGGCGGCGTGGTTTGCGGAGATTCTGAGACAATGGGGGCGTTAGCGCGTGTTCGGATGAAAGATGAAGGACGAAAGACGAAGGTGGTCTTTCGTCCTTCGTCTTTTGTCGTTCGTCAACATTGCCAAATCCTCACAATTCTGGTAAAATGAATAAGCGATTCTGGGGGCGTGTCGGAATTGGCAGACGAGCATGGCTTAGGACCATGTGGGTTGCACACCCGTGAGAGTTCGAGTCTCTCCGTCCCCATTCTAAATTTTTTGCAAAGGAAATGCCGTGAAAGTCACAACCGAACGCAGACCCAATTGTGAAACCGTCATTACCGTTGAGGTAGATGAACAACAAGTCAAAACAGCAATGCAACGCGCCGCCGAAAAGATTGCGCGTGTGCGTCCTGTCCCCGGCTTTCGTCCCGGTAAAGCCCCGTACGAACGCGTCGAACGGATGGTGGGCAAACAAGTCCTGCGCGAACAAGCGATTGACGAACTCGCGCAGATGCTCTACAGGCAAGTGCTTCAAGAGCAACAGATCGAACCCTACGATGTGGGGCAAGTTTCTGTGGCGCAAGAAGAACCACTGATTTTGCAATTCACCGTACCCACGCGTCCCGTTGTCAAACTCGGTGATTATCGCTCGATTCAGTTTCGTCCTCCGCCTCTGCAAGTGACCGATGCGGAGGTCGAGGAGGTCATCGAAGCGTTACGGAAACAACAAGCCACGTGGGTCCCGGTGACACGCGCCGTGCAACTGAATGACCTCGTCACGCTCAATGTGTCGGGAGGACTGGAAGGACAGCCACCGCTGGAGCGACAAGGTTTGCAGACGCGCGTGAATGCGCGCGAAGGCGCGTTCCCTTGGCTCGAACAACTCGTCGGTACGAATCTGAACGAAACACGCACGATCACCTACACCTATCCCGAAGATAGTGCCAACGCCGGCAAAGTTGCCACATACACGGTGACAGTCACCGACATCAAGGAACAGCAACTACCTAACGTGGACGATGATTTCGCCAAGTCTGTGAGTTCTGTCGAGACACTGGCGCAATTGCGCGCGCAGATTCGAGAGGACTTGTACGAGCAAAAGCAACTCCAAGCCAATCTGGACTTGGAAAACCAAGTGCTGGACGCGCTAGTTGCGCAAGCCGAGATTGATATTCCGAATTCGATGATTGAGGATCAAATCAATCTCGACATCGAGCGGATGAAGAAAGATGCGCAACGCAAAGGTTTTACTTGGCAACGATATTTGGAACTTGCTAACAAAGATGAACAAACCCTGCGTACCGAATTGCGTCCACGAGCCGAAAGGCGCATCAAAGAACTGTTAGCGTTGATCGAATTAGCCAAAGTCGAACATATCGAAGTGCTGCCGGAGGAGGTGCAGGAAGAAATCGAAGAACGCGTCGCGAGTGAAAGTGGTGCGCGCGCCGCGCAACTACGCCGCCAACTCGAAACACCTGACTCACGCAAGGATATCGAATTCCGTCTCAAAATGCGTTACACGCTCGGTTGGCTTATGGCGATGGCAAAGGGCGAACCCGTGAGCGGCAAGATCATTACACCTGAAATGCTTCGTCGCGCGCGCAAGTACGAGCAGGAGCAAGCCGCCGCCGAAACCCAACCCGAGTCCCCTTCTGGCTTGATCACCGATCCGCGCCAAGTGCGCGCCGAGGACTGGCCCAAAGGGCTGGAGAAACCTGTCGTGCCCAAGTGGTAGGTGAAGTTGACGAACCAAAGTGAATTGATTTGAACTTACGTACGATAGGGAAACCGTGTCGCTTCTACACCTGCCCAATAAGACAGACGCGTATATTCCAGCCCGCAAGATTGTAGATTATCTGCTTTCAGAGACGCATGCTGTTGGAAAATCCAAAGCCAAGTTCTTTCGTTCGCTGGGCTTTGACGAAACAACAGTCGGCGAGTTAGAGCAAGGGTTACTGGAAATTGCACAGGTGGGACAAGTAAAGGAACGGGTAGATTCACCACACGGAGTAAAATATGTGGTTGACGGTTCTTTGAAAACGCCGCACGGAACTGTTGTACAGGTGCGAACAATATGGATCGTGGAATCTGTCCGTCCGGCGCCTCGATTTGTAACGGCTTATCCAATCGAGTAACTGATGTTACGCAGATGTAAGACAAGTTGTCCTACATATCACACCGAATTTTTTCTGGCATTTGCGTAAGGTAAGGAGCGGTTGCGGAATGATACGAGAGTTAGACACAGTGGTTCTTGCTAAAGACCTGGAAACATATGGTCTAAAGCGCGGTGATGTAGGAGCGGTCGTTCACTGTTATACAGATGGGAAAACTTTTGAAGTAGAATTTGTTACTGGCAAAGGCAAGACTATTGCTGTAGTAACGCTCACAGAATCGGACATTCGCCCGATGCATCGTGAAGAAATTCTTCATGTCCGTGCGTTTGTGCCAGCATAGGAAACAAACACCCACCCAATATGCCTTTCCAGTCAGCAGCGCTTCGCGCTTGAAACGTGAACCGTTGAAGCGTGCATTTCAATAATTTTTGAAGAGGAGTTACAATGACGATTTCTAATCCCCTCAACATTATCCCGATGGTGATCGAAAGTACGGGTCGGGGTGAACGTGCGTACGATATTTTCTCGTTACTGTTGAAAGAACGGATCATCTTTTTGGGCACACCGATTGATGATCACGTCGCCAACTTGGTGGTTGCCCAAATGTTGTTCTTGGATCGCGAAGACCCCGACAAGGAGATTCGCCTCTTTATCAATTGCCCCGGTGGTTCCATCACCGCAGGGTTGGCGATTTACGACACGATGCAAATGGTCAGCGCGCCGGTCTCGACGACGTGCGTGGGCTTGGCAGCCAGTATGGGCACGGTGCTCCTTGCCGCCGGCTCCAAGGGTCGCCGCTTTGCATTGCCCAACTCGACGATTCACATCCACCAACCCTGGGGCGGCGCGCAAGGTCAAGCCGTTGACATCGAAATCGAAGCGCGACGCATTATGCGCGAGCGCGAACGGCTCAACCAACTCCTTGCCTTTCACAGCGGACAACCCGTTGAACGCATTGCGCACGATACCGACCGCAACTACTATATGGACGCACCCGAAGCCGTCAAGTACGGTTTGATTGATGAAGTGTTGACTAGTTCCAAACTGGAAAAACAGCAGGGAGACAAAAAGTAGCGAGGCAGTGGATTGCGTCCCCTCAGGGAAGAAATGTCTTATGCCCACTCTCCGTCGGTATGGTGAAGAATTTTGTTCCTTCTGTGGTCGTAGTTCCGAGCAAGTGAGCCGTTTGATTGCCGGACCCGAATCGGTGTTCATTTGCGACGAATGCGTCGAACTGTGTCGCGAAATTCTCGAACAGGAAGCGAACGCCGCGCGCGGCACGATGCTTTCGATCTCTAGTCTGCCCCCCAAAGAAATCTATCGTCGCCTGAACGAGTATGTGGTGGGGCAAGACCGCGCCAAAAAAGTTCTGTCGGTCGCTGTGTACAATCACTACAAGCGCATCGCGGTTGGCGCCAAGCCCGGTGACATCGAATTAGGCAAATCGAACATTCTTCTGATTGGTCCTACAGGTTGCGGCAAGACCTTGCTCGCGCAAACCCTCGCCAAGATTCTCGATGTGCCGTTCACGATTGCCGATGCCACGACGCTCACCGAAGCCGGTTACGTCGGTGAAGACGTGGAGAACATTCTGCTCGCGCTGATCCAGAACGCGAACGGTGACGTCGCGCGCGCGGAACGCGGCATCGTGTACATTGACGAGATTGACAAGATCGCGCGCAAAAGCGGCGAGAATCCTTCCATCACGCGCGATGTGTCTGGCGAAGGAGTGCAACAAGCCCTGCTGAAAATTTTGGAAGGGACGATTGCGCGCGTGCCGGTGCAAGGTGGACGCAAACATCCGCAGGGCGAAATGATTTCGATTGACACGCGCAACATCCTGTTCATCTGCGGTGGTGCGTTCGAGGGGTTGGACAAAATCATCCTGCAACGCGTGGCGGATCGGCGCGCGGTTGGTTTTCGGGGTGAGAAGGAACGCGCGGCACAAGAACTCACTCCTAGCGAGTTGTTGCAACTCGTCACCGCCGATGATCTCTTGCGCTACGGTATGATTCCCGAATTTGTCGGACGCGTTCCTGTTGTGGTGAGTGTGGACCCGCTAGATCGCCAAATGCTGATTCAGATTTTGACCGAGCCGAAGAATTCGATCATCAAACAATATCAACATCTGTTTGCCCTCGACAACGTCGAATTGATTTTTGAACCCGAGGCGTTAGAAGCCGCGGCTGAAGAAGCCATCAAGTATCGCACTGGCGCGCGCGGTTTGCGCACCATCATCGAAAGTATTTTGCTCGATGTGATGTACGAAGTACCGTCGCGACGCGACGTTCGTCGCTGTGTCATCACCGCCGAGACTATTCGCAATCGAAGCAAACCTTTGTTGTTTACTCAGACCGAACGTTCCGTCGAGTGGCAGTCCAAGACAGCGTAAGCACGTTGGGGAGACACTATGGATTCAGCCATTCCTCACCTTCCACCCGAACCGCGTACCATCGAAGAGACCGGCTTGAATATGGCGTTTCTTGCCGATCTGGCTCTCAAGACGATGTACACGCGTGGCTTTTTGATGGGACACGAGATCGCCGATTCGATGCGGCTCCCTTTCACCAACATCGTGGACAAGGTGCTCGATTATCTGCGCCGCGAACATTTATGCGAGGTGAAAGGATCGAGCGGTTTTGGTGAATCGTCGTATCAGTACGTCATCTCCGAAGAAGGACGTGCTCGCGCGCGCGAATTGATGGAGCAAAATCAATACGTAGGTCCTGCGCCCGTGCAGTTGCCAGTCTATATCAAAATGGTGCACGCGCAATCAATGGTGGGACAAGTAGTTACACAAGATATGCTCAAGCGGGCTTTTTCGCATCTTGTGCTTAGCCAAGCCATTCTGGATCAATTGGGTCCTGCCATCAATTCAGGCAAGTCTATCTTTTTGTTCGGTGCGGCGGGTAACGGCAAAACTGCGATTGCTGAGGCGATTGGCTCACTGATGCCCGGCGCCATTTTGATTCCATACGCGGTGACGGTGGATGGACACATCATCAAAATTTACGATGCCTTGCATCACCAACCGATTCCAGAAAAAACCAGTGATGATGATCGCGGGCTAGGGATTCGGCGCGGCGAACGCTATGATCGTCGCTGGGTGTTGATTCGACGACCATTGATTGTCACGGGCGGCGAACTGACGCTCGAAAGTCTTGATTTGGTGTACGATCCCGTGACCAAATTCTACGAAGCCCCGTATCAGATGAAAGCCAACGGCGGGGTGTTTCTGTTGGACGATTTTGGACGGCAACAAGTGCGTCCGCGCGATTTGTTGAACCGTTGGATTGTGCCGTTGGAAAAGCGCGTGGACTTTTTGACCTTGGCAACAGGGCACAAGATTGATGTTCCTTTCGATGCACTCATCATTTTCTCGACGAATCTCAATCCCGAAGAATTGGTGGACGAAGCGTTCTTGCGCCGCATTCGCTATAAAATTCATATTGCCGATCCCACATGGGAAGAGTATCGCGAGATTTTTATGCGCGAAGCCGCGCGCAAGGGCATTCCCTATTCGGAAGAGATGTTGCGTTATCTGGTGATGGAATACTATATCAAACCCAAGCGACGTCCGCGCGCCGTCCATCCGCGCGACATTCTCGATGAACTCGTGGATATCGCGCGCTTTCGCGGAATGCCCGCTGTGCTCTCTAAAGAATTGATTGACCTCGCTTGCCAAACGTATTTCTTGAAATCATAAACTCAACATCTGCGCGCCTACCGCGCGAAAGGAGAAACAATGTCCGTTTCTTTTTCCGCTATCTTGGACGTTGCGATTGGCTTGATTTTTGTTTTCCTCCTCGTCAGTCTGGTTTGTTCGCAAATCAACGACAAAATTGCCCTCTGGTTACGAATGCGCGCCAAAGGTTTGGAAGAGGGCTTGCGCAACTATATCACAGGTCAAACACAGTTGACTTGGGATTTGTACAACAATCCGCTCGTTCAATCGTTAACACCGAATGATCCCTGGCTCACCAAGTTCATCGAACGCATCCCCTTTTTGAATGGATTGATACGTGCCCCTCGCAATCCCGTGTATCTACCTGCCAAAACTTTTGCCTTGGCGTTGTTCAACATCCTTGTACCCAATCCCACGTCAGGATTAACGACAGTGGGTGAGTTGCAAGTGGCAGTGAGTAACTTGCCACCGAATTCCCCAGTTCGCGAACCCTTGCTTGCAATCATCTCCACCGCCAACAACAACATCGAAACCGTGCGCCAGAACTTGGAAGCGTGGTACGATAGCACGATGGACAAAGCCACCAAACTGTACCAAGCGCATATGTGGCGTTTGGGGTTTGTCATCAGTCTGGCGATTGCGATAATCCTCAATGTGGATGCTGTCGGCATCGGCTCGAGTTTGTGGGTGGATTCAGCGTTGCGTTCGACGATTGTCGCAGAAGCCAACAAGTATGCACAAGGCACACCTGAAAAAGCCCAAGCCCTGGAACAACTGAACGCCTTGAACCTACCGATCGGTTGGGTTTACAAGACTGCGCCCGACGCGAAAGATTGGCAGACTAAACTACAAACTCTAACCATCACCCCTGCCGATTGGACACCCAAGCCGGGGCAATCACCCCGTCAGATTGGTTTTTGTGACTATTTCTGGAAAGTCGTCGGCTTTCTGATTACTGGTGTTGCGGGTGCACAAGGCGCACCTTTCTGGTTCGACTTGTTGCGGAAACTGACCCAACGTTGACGTACAAAAAACACGCGCACATCTCTAGCGAGGTGTGCGCGTGTTTTGTTTGTGCACGCTACCTGCGCGCGCGTCGTTTAGCACGCCGAGTCGTTACGCGCTTGGGTGTCGGCGCGACTTGACGCCCCTCCAGACTTGCCAACTGCACTTCCAAACGCGCGGCGCGTTCGCGATTTGCCGCGAGCGCGTCGCGCTGTTTTTGCACGACTTCGGGCGGTGCTTTTTTGCTAAACTCACTTGCCAGCAGTTTCTCCGCGCGTTCAATGTCCGCGCGCGTCTGCGCGATTTCCTTTGCCAGACGCGCTTTTTCTTTTTCGAGGTCAATCATCCCTGCCAGCGGCAAGTAGATTTCGATTTTGCCGACCACAAGCGCGAGTGCTTGCGCGGGCTTGGTCGCGCGTTTTTCAATGTGGAGCGCATCGGGATCAAGGCGCGCAAGTTGCGTGATGATGTCACGTTGCGATTCGATGAGCGCGCGCGCCGCACCCGCCGAGATGATCGCGGGAATGCGTTTGCCGGCTTCGACGTTGAACTCGGCGCGCGCGTTGCGAATGGCGCGGATGATTTCCATCACCAGCGCGAAATCTTTTTCCGCGCGCGCATCGAAGAACATTTTGTTCGGTTGGGGCCAGTCCGCCACCATCAACGCATCGTACTGACTCGGCATACCGAACGCGCGCAACTGTTGCCATGCCTCTTCGGTGACGAAGGGCATCGTCGGGTGCAACAAGCGCAAACTCTGATCGAGCGTGTAGAGCAAAATCGAGCGCGTGCGTCTTTGCGCGTTGACATCGTTGCCATAGAGCGCGATCTTGGATGCCTCGATGTACCAATCCGCAAACTCGCTCCATAGAAAATCGTGCACTTGGCGCGTGCCTTCGCCAAATTCCCAGCGCTCAAAATTTTCGTTCACACTTGCAATGACGCGATGCAAACGCGAGAGAATCCAGCGATCTACGAGCGAGAGAGATTGGAGATTAGTTATTGGAGAGATGGGTTCTCCCGCCTTGAGGTTGCTCGTGATGAATCGCGCCATATTCCAAATTTTGTTACCAAAGTTGCGCGCGTGTTCCACTTTTTCCAAATCGAGTTTCGTATCGTTGCCCGGCGCAGACGAGGTGATGATGGTGAAACGCAACGCGTCTGCGCTGTAATCCTGAATCACATCGAGCGGATTGTCGCCGGGTTGTGGATTCGATTTACTGATCTTGCTTCCGTCCTTGTGGCGCATCAAGCCGTGCAGATACACGGTGTGGAAT
>JAOACU010000109.1 GCA_026417715.1 Anaerolineae bacterium
CTGGGCGTGTTTCGCTGGTGCGATTGGCGCGCGCGCGAATCTGGTTTGATTGATCGAGTAACTAACTATTGAAAGGAATCGTTATGATGAACCCCACCCTTGATGTCATTCACGCGCACGGCTCTGTCCGCGCGTACAAACCCGATCCTGTACCCGACGCGCTACTCGAAACAATCGTGCGTGCCGCACAGTGCGCGTCCACCTCGTCGAACTTGCAAACGTACTCGGTGATCGCAGTGACGGACGCGGCAAAACGCGCGCGGCTTGCCGAGTTGTGCGGAAAGCAAGCGCACGTCGCGCAAGCCCCCCTCTTTCTCGCGTGGTGCGCTGACCTTGCGCGCTTGGAGCGCGTGTGTGCGTTGCGTGGTTACACCCAAGTCACCGAGTATGTCGAGAACTTTTTGATCGCCGCGCTCGATGCGGTGATTGCCGCGCAAAATGCCGCACTCGCCGCCGAATCGCTGGGCTTGGGCATTTGTTACATCGGTTCGATTCGCAACAATCCGCGTGAGGTGATCGAACTACTCGAATTACCGCGCCTGGTTTTCCCAGTGACTGGGATGACTGTGGGCTATCCTGAAAA
This sequence comes from Anaerolineae bacterium, assembly GCA_026417715.1. GTDB lineage: Bacteria > Chloroflexota > Anaerolineae > UBA4142 > UBA4142 > VGOB01. The sequence goes on from JAOACU010000109.1 coordinate 584, forward strand.
ACCACCACCTTTGCGTCCGCGCCTGCCACTCGAAGCGATTCTACATCGCGAATGTTACAATTCCGATCAAGACCGCGCGCTGTACGAGTACGATCGCGCGATGGCAGCCACCGGCATCTACAATCAACGCCAAGTGCCGGTGCCCGGCAAGCCAGGGGAAATGGAAGATTACGGTTGGCTGGAGCATACCGCGCGGCGCGTCTCGCAACCCACGCGCACACACTTGCGCCAAGTGCTCCAAGAACAGGGTTTTGCACTCAAATAAAAACTGTCCCCGACTTTTCAGTCGGGGACAGTTCTGTACAAAAAACAATCCGCTTTGCGCTAATGCACCAAGGCACGTTCGCGACGCATCCACAACGTCTCAGGCATTGTTATCAACAATGGCATCCGTACTACCAAATCAATCGCTATGAAAGCAACAAATACAAACGACGGTCCCAGATAATCCCAGATAATTCCCGCAAGTGCGGTACAACTGGCGCTGACCAGCATCTTGGTCAAACGCGCAATGCCGATCCAGCGTCCCATTTGTTCTGCGGGCACTAGTTCGCGTTCCATTGCCGCCGCGATCGGACCAGTGATGTAGAAAAAACCTTGTAGCGCACCCGCAACCAGAAGAAAAAATGGATGCGGTACGGCAACAAGTATGACATTCGAAAGCCAAAAGAGGGGAATGGTCACGTACAAAATTCGCTTACGTCCCAAACGATCCGCCAAACGTCCCAAGGGGATCGCAAAAACAATCGAAGTGAGTGCCGCGCTGGTAACCATCGCCGCAAGAATGAACTCGTTGGCATCTTTGTACTCGTGCGCGAACACTGGCGAAAATGGAAAAACCATTCCCATAGGTAACATTCCTACCGATGCGATACCCAACCAACGCTTCAAGTGATGTCCCTCGCGAAAAACCTCCTGAAGATCGTGCCACACATTCGGCGCCGTTGTTCGCGCGCGCTGTCCTGGTAGATTCGACAACTGGGTCTGAACGATAACGAATGTCCCAAGTGTGAAGAGAAACGCCAAGAAAAACAACGGTCGAATACCAGAAACGGTGACTCCGCCAAACGTTACCACAAGCATTGCACCCAGAACGGGACCGATGATGCCCAACAAGCCCGCGCCAAACGTTTCGCAAATCATCATTCCCGTTGCGCGATCGCGATTCGCCAGACAGACTCCACACACCGTCGCGCAACTTTGGATGCTCACCGAAAAGCCAATCCAATACGCGAGCATCGCACCAAAAGCAATCGTCCAATCGTGCGCGAATCCGTACGTCAGATACGCGACGGCAAGCATTCCGATTCCCGCCAAGTAAATTTTCTTGGGTCCAATCTGGACAATGTACCAACCGATGAACGGCGCCATCAAACCGCCTAACACCATCCCCAGACTGATGATCAAACCCAACTGTGTCTTACTCGCTCCCAATGCCACGATGTAAATGGAAAGATAGGGCAAGACCATCTGGTACGCCAAACGATCCATCGAAGTTCGCAATACCGTCACTTGCCAATCGCGCGCCTGACGTTGTAGGAAAGCAATCCATTTGGAAAAAGAAAAAGTTTGTCGCCACATTTTTGTTTTGGGAACAACTAACGTTATTGGATGTGAAATAAGGGTTTCCGTCCACTAAGGTCACGAAAAAATCGTAGAAACTTGGTGGTGCGTGGAGAAAAAAGGTGTATGGTACTAGAATGAAATGCCCAGCAAGGTAAGCACACTAACAATTAAAGGCGCGATGAAAATTGCGGGGAGTAAATTGCCCACGCGCACCGGCTTTAAATCGAGCAAGATCAAACCGATGCCCAGAATCAATACGCCACCCGTTGCCGTCATCTCGATCACCCAAGGAGTCGTGCGCGTGACCGCACCGAGCGCGCTACCAAAGAGCATCGCCGTAAGACTAATGCCACCTTGCACAACGAAGACGGTCAGCGCGGCAAACGCCACACCGATTCCAAGTGTGGAAGCAAACGCCAGCCCTGCAAAACCATCGAGCATAGATTTGATGGCAAGCAAAGTGTAATCACCCACCAAGCCGTCTTGAATCGAACCGAGGATCGTCATCGGTCCGACGCAAAAGACGAGCGAGGCAGTGACAAAGCCGCGTGTGAATGTACCCGTTTGTTCGCCACGTGCAAAGCGCGCTTCTAGCATCTGTCCCAACGCATCGAGTCGCGCCTGCACGTGCAACCACTCACCCAAGATTCCACCAACCAGAACACTCGCGAGGACGATGAGAATGTTGCGCGTGCCCAATGCCATTTGGACACCGATGACCAGAGTCATCAAGCCGATGCCATGCATCACCGTCTCGCGCATTGGATTGGGCAAACGCGCGCCCAGCCGCGCGCCCAGTGTGCCTCCGATGATAACGGTGATCACGTTGAGTAAAGTGCCGATCATTTTTTCCCCTTTGCCAACAAACATACTCACACACTTGGTTTGCGTTGCAAATCCCGCGCGCCAAACCGATCGGGTAAAATCTCTCGCATTCGATACGTTTTGCGTCGCTTGCCACGCGCAGATGCTAACACGATGATCGCCTCATCATCAGCGAATTCCGAAAACACTTGGCGACACGCGCCGCACGGCGAACCCAGATTCGATGTGACAACGACCATCGCAACGAGTTCACGTTCGCCTTCGGACACTGCCTTGAAAATGGCGACGCGTTCCGCGCACAAACCGCTGGGATACGCCGCGTTCTCGATGTTGCATCCCGTGTACACTTTGCCCGATTTCGCGAGCACCGCCGCGCCCACCGCGTAACGCGAGTATGGCGCGTACGCGCGCTTGCGCGCCGCGCGCGCCAGCGCGATTAACTTTTCAATGTCCCTGTTTTTTGTCATCTATCTCGTATTCCGTATTGCGTATTCCGTTCACTGAACACCGAACACTGAACACTGAACACTGTCCTACTGTCCCACTGTCCCACTGTCTCACTGCTCACTATCCACCACCCGCGCTACCCGCACCTTCTTGATTCGTCGCCCGATGACATTCAACACTTCGATTGTCACATTGCCCACGCGTACCTGGTCGCCCACCTTGGGCAATTTTTCTAGGCGTTGATACACCAAGCCGCCGAGTGTATCGCTTTCATCAGGCAAATCGAGCGCGAGCGCGTCATTCACATCACCAATCGTCGCGCGCGCGTTGAAGATTCCCTCGTTCTCACTCACTTGTTCGATGAGCGGCTCTTCGCCTGTATCGTACTCGTCCTGAATCTCGCCAACGATTTCTTCCAAGACATCTTCGATCGTGACGATGCCCGCCGTACCGCCAAATTCATCCACAACGATTGCCATATGTACTTTGTCGCGCTGCAACTCTTGTAACAGTTCATCCACACGTTTGGATTCAGGCACAAAATACGCGGGACGCATCAACTCGCGGAGCGATACATCCACCTTGCCATCGCGCAAAGTTCGCAACAAATCTTTGGCGTACAACAAACCGACGATGCGATCAATGGATTCCTCATAGACCGGCAAACGCGAATGCGCGCCTTGAATCACCACATCGAGCGCGTCGCGCAAGGGCGTCTCGACTTCGACGGCGACAACATCAATGCGCGGCACCATAATCTCGCGCGTCAACGTGCGATCCAATTGCAAGATGCCGCTAATCATCGCGCGTTCATCCGATTCGATGAGACCGGCTTTTTCGCTCGCGTCCACCATCTGCTCGACCACCTCTTCGGGCGATTCGACGGTGGTTGCTCCTTCACGCGCTTCAACAAGCGGCAGGAACACAACCGCATCACCCAAAAGCGGCAGCGCCAACCGTTCGATATTTCGTCGCGCGTACACGCGCGCTAGCACTTGGACACCGCGCGCCAGCAACACCGCGCCCGCTGCACCCCACGCCGCCATCGTCACATTGCCGCTGGCGCGCGCGGATAGAACCACCGCGAGCATCGTCGCGCCGACCACGCCGAGCAACGTGAGCACGCTACTCAGCGTACGCGCGCGATTCACGCGCGCGGCTTGTGCCACGCGGAGCGACGACACCTCGCGCGCGAGGGTGGCAACGGTGTACCACACGCTACCCATACCGACAATTAAGAAACACACAAACCAAGCAAGGATTTCAAACATATCACGTATCACGTATTGCGTATCACGTATTGCGTATTACGTGAGTTTGCGGATGACGCGCGCCGGCACACATACCGCGCGCGAATCGGGAGGCACGTCCTTGTTCACGACTGAACCCGCGCCGGTGCGTGCGCGCGCGCCAATCGTCACCGGCGCTACGAGCATCGTATCGCTACCGATAAAGGCATTCTCACCAATGATTGTGCGATGCTTTTGTCTGCCATCGAAATTACACGTGATCGTTCCCGCACCAATGTTGACGTGCGCGCCTAGTTCCGCATCGCCGATGTAACTGAAATGCCCAATGTGTGTGCCTTCTCCAATCGAGGAATTTTTCACTTCGCCAAAATTGCCGATGTACACCTCGCGCGCAATCACCGTGCCCGCGCGCAAGCGCGCATACGGTCCGATGCGGACGCGCTCGGCGATGCGCGATTCAGTAACATCCGATGCAAGAATCACACACTCGTCACCCACCTGCGAATCGCGAATGATTGTGTTGGGACCGATTCGACAATTCGCGCCGATGCGGGTCTTGCCGCGCAAGTGTGTGTTCGGTTCGATGATCGTGTCTTCGCCGATCTGCACATCGGGTTCGATGTACGCGGTGGCAGGGTCAATCAGCGTGACACCCGCGAGCATCAGCGCGGTGTTGATGCGCTCGCGCATAATCTTTTCCGCTTGGGCAAGATGTACGCGCGTGTTGATGCCTAGCATCTCGTTCACGTCGCGCGACACAATCGCCTCGATGCGGCGCGACGCGCGCGCGGCAAAGCCGATCAAATCGGTGAGATAGTACTCACCATTGCGCGCATTCGGCTGGAGTTGCGTCAAGTGTTCCCACAACCATTCGGCATCGAAACAATAGACGCCACAGTTCAACTCGCGAATCGCCAACTGTTCGGGCGTAGCATCGCGCTCTTCCACGATGCCAATGACGCGCTGAGCATTATCGCGCACGATGCGCCCAAACGCCATCGAATCATCGGCAATGAGCGTGAGCATTGTAATCGTCGCGCGCGTGGCGCGATGATGTTGAATCAAGCGATCGAGTGTCTCGGCGCGCAACAGTGGCATATCGGCATACCATACCAAGACAGCATCGGCTTTGCCTTGCAGTGCTGCGCGCGCTTGCAAGACCGCATGCCCTGTGCCCAGTTGCTCGCGTTGTTCGACGAGTTGGAGATTGGAGATTAGAGAGTGGAGATTAGAAAGTGTGGCGCGCACGTGATCTGCGCCGTGACCAATTACAAGAACTGTCGGGTCACACGCGATCACGCGCGCGGTTTCCAACGCGTACAACACCATTGGTTTGCCAACGACAGGATGAAGCACCTTAGGTAACCGAGACTTCATCCGTACGCCCTGTCCTGCGGCAAGAATTACACTAGCGATCTTCATCGCATCACCCTCACCGTTGTAATCTGAACATCGTTCACCCAAAGCGTTGCCGTGCCTGGGGCTACCTCGCGCGGCAATTGCACATCAGCGAACAGACAAATGCCACGACCTTCTCTAGCAAGTGTAACATCTTTTTCCAACAAAACAAAATCGCGCGCAGTGGTGTCGCGCAAACGAATGACGATACGACGCGTGTGCGTGCCATCGCCCCAGCCGTGCCAAAAGAGCGACAATGAGAACTCGGCACCGACTTGGATTTCTCGCGCATCAAGCGAATATCCCAACAAACGCATTTGCGGCGCAACCTGTGCGTCAAGTCGTTGTTGCGGTTCAAGGTGCTCATACAAATTGCCTGACGATGCATCGGCATACCATACACCCAAATCCGCCCACACTTTGTCACTATCCGACCGCGCCAACACGCGCATCGTCTTGGGTTCATACACCTCGACCGTGATGCGATACGCACCCGCCGGCGCACACGCACTCAAACCCGGATAAAATCGCTCGACGATGACATCACCCACCGACCACTGCGTCGTCGCATAACTGTTGCTCCCCGCCCACTTGTCCTCTTGTCCCCACACGCGATCTTTGGCATCGCGCACTTTCACGGAAAATGTGTAATCCTCGTTCATCGGCGCGAGCGCGCGCAAAAACAGCGTCACTTCCAAGTTGCGTTTTGCCGCGTCGCTCGCTTCAATCGAATATCCCAGCAACTCAATCGCATCGCCCCACACCGCGCGCGTGGTGTGTTGTGGTCGCAGAAAATCGCTGGCTGAAGAGAGATTGGAGATTGGAGATTGGAGATTGGGGAGGTAAGAGGCAGGCACGCGTACGATCAGTGCCAACGGTGCACCGTTTGAGCCGATGATTTGTTCGCGCGTTGCTAGCGCGCCGAGACGCGTTGTCAGCGTTTGGGCGCGCTTTTCTTGTTCGGTCGGAAACACAAACAGCGCGTCCTTCCCTTCCGCGCGACTCGGTAGAACAATCGTATCGCGGCTGTCAAAGGATTTGACAGGCGCGTGACGCGTGAGTAGCATCACCGTGCCCACCTGTGACGTGACTGGCGCCAGATACAAGTGATGTGTACGCGCGTTACGATTGATCCACTGCGCAAGTTCTACTTTGTCTGCATTGAACGCATAGTACGTCCCTGGATCGTTTGCCCAAACGATGAACGTATCACGCGCGACAAGTAGCGCACTCGATATGATGACGATGCCCAAGCCGATCGTCGCGAGACGGTGTACCGATGCGGCGCGCGCGCGTTCCCAGACAATCGTCGCGCCCCACGCAGGCAGTATCATCACGACTGGCAAACCAATCAGCGTGCGACCGTTGTTCGGTGCATCATCGCTAAAGAGCGAAAGCGCGAGCGCGCAGCCCAGCCACACTGCCAGAAACACCGCGCGTGTGCGCTCAAGGGCAGAGAATCGGCGCGACACAAATTGCGCCATCCACGCCACCACACCAATCACAAACAGCGCGCCAACAAACGGATCGAAAATCGGGCGGTATGGAATGTTACGCAACACGCCGCTATCGCCAACGACGAAAAACATTCCCAAAATTTTGAGCGCGTTCTTGGTCAACTCTAGCGGAACATTGTCACTTATATCGCCATGCGGAACAAAAATCGAAACTTCGGCAGTGTGTGAAATGAAATCGAGAGGATGCTGGAGGTAGTAAATGCCCAGCGGCAGAAAAATGATCGCAGCGATGATTCCCGCGAGGACAAGACCTTGAAGATAGTAGCGCGCGCGTGCCCGATCAGTCAGCGCGGCATACGCGGTGATGAGGATGAGTGCAATCGGAACAACGCGTCCCGAAGGATAGGTGTAGAGCGTGAGACCGGTGAAAATGCCAACGAAAAGGTAGTTACGCCAAGTTTGAAACTTGGAACCTAAAACGCAAAACTGGAAACCTGAAACCTGAAACGTAAAACGTGAAACGTGAAACGTGGAACCTGAAACGATAAGCGCGCGCCAGAAAAACCAAAATGTCAACGTCGCGAAGAAGAGCGTGAGAGGAATGCGTTCGCCATAGCGAGAGTAGAAAATGTGCCAAAAGGAAATCGCCGTAAAGAGTGCCGCGAGTAACGCAAGGGGCGTAGAGCGAAAGAGCGCGCGAGCCAGACCGTAGATCAGAAAAATCGTTGCAATGCCGAGTAATGTGGCTGTGATTTTGGGCGCAAGCGGTGTGTCGCTTCCAAAGAGCGCGACCCAAGGAATGAGCAGATATTGGAACAACGGTTCGCTGCGTCCCGGCTCGCGAAAAAAGATGTGAAAATCGCCGTGCAAAAGAAAGAGCGCGTCCAAAACGTAATACGCCTGATCGAACTGAAAGCCGGGCGGAATTTCATCCAGACGATAGAAACGTAGGAACGCGCCGAGCACGATAATCGCGGCAAGTACAAGATTCGGTGGCGCGAACATTCGAGACATATCGAAAAACAAAATTGCAGATTTCAGATTGGAGATTGCAGGTTTGTTTCAATCTGCAATCTGCTCTCTGCCATCTGCAATCGCGTGCTGGGGCGCGAGGATTCGAACCTCGGTCAACAGATCCAAAGTCTGGTGTGCTACCACTGCACCACGCCCCATCGTTATTGTGTATTTTAGCACAGATGCGGCGAATGTGCAAATTGCAAACTCACTTGAACACATCCCAAATGGCAGGGTCTTCGCCGCCGGGACGCCACATCACCAAACCGCCTAGTCGAAATTCTTTGACGATTTTCCATGCTTCCGCCACATAGCGCGCATCCACGTAATAGACGGTGTGATTTTCGCGCACGAACGGCGCGCAATCGAAAAATGCCGGCGGACACAACGGACTGCGATACACCGTGTAGGTCAATTCGATTTCGCACACAGGACCGCGCTCGTCCGCTTCGATGTATCGCTCGATGCCACCGTAACGCCTGTCTCTTATACACATCT
>JAOACU010000110.1 GCA_026417715.1 Anaerolineae bacterium
AATCTGCCTCCTTGCACTCCACGTGAAAGATTATGACCGTTGGGAGTATAGTTACGGCCATAAATTCGCTATGCTGTTGCCCTTCGCTACACACGCATCATTCGCTATGCAACCACTACCCGTCTTCCGTCCTCCGTCCTTTCGCTTTCCCCTTCGCAATCCGCTCAGGGCTTTGGCTCAGGGCAAGTCTCCGTCACCCCGCGCGCTTGACCGCCTCGATGACGCGTTGCAGTGGTACGTCGCGTTCGCGCGCCACGCGCGCGCATTCGTCGTATTCGGGTGTGAGCGTGCGCGTGCCATCGGGACGATGCGCGACTTTGGCTTGGAGCGCGCCAAACTCGGTTTCGACGCGAACGATTTCGCGCGCGAGCGCGTAACGTTGAACGATGCGTTAACGCACGCCGAGTGTCGTCGTTTCATCGAAAATGATGTTGCGCAAGGTTGCCGCGCGTTCCACCGGCGCGAACACGCGCAACCACGTGGCAGGACGATTCTTTTTCATCTGCAGCGGCGTCAACGTCACATCGAGCGCGCCCGCCTCGAACAAGCGCGTCATCACGTAATCGTACACCTGCGGATTCATATCGTCAATGTTCGTTTCCAACTCGACGATGGATTCGCACGCCAACGTATCGGGCGCGCGCGTGCCGAGCATCACGCGCAAAACGTTGGGCGTGGGATCATCGCGCGTGCCCGCGCCGTAACCGATCGCGCGCAAAGTGAACCGCGGCAACGCGCCGTACGCATCGGCAAGCGTGGTGAGAATCGCGGCGGCAGTCGGTGTGATCGTTTCGCGTTCACCCTCCACACCGACAACGGGCGCGTCTTGCAACAGCGCGAGCGTAGCAGGCGCGGGGAGCGGAAAATCGCCGTGCGCGATTTTGATGCGTCCACGCGCGAGCGGAAACGGCGAAACGATCACGCGCGTAACACCCAGCATCCGCAAGCCCATCACCGCGCCAACGACATCAACAATCGTGTCCACGCCGCCGAGTTCGTGCAGATGCACGTGTTCGACAGGACGCGCGTGGATGTGCGCTTCGGCTTCCGCGATGCGTGTGAGGACGCGCGCGCTCGTCGCTTGCACATCGCTCGGCAAACGACTCGCGGCGACCACGTCTAACAACTCGGACAGGTGACGTTCGTGTTTTTCATCGCGCACGCGCACATCGAGCCACGTCGCGGCGATGCCGCGTCGCGTCACGCGTTGCGTCTCGAACGACCATTCATCGAGCGCGAGTCCTGCAAGCGCGTCGCGTAACGCATCGAGTCGCAAACCCGCGTCCACGAGCGCGCCCAAAATCATATTGCCACTCGCGCCGCCGATCAGGTCAAAGTAGATGGTGTCGCTGTGTGTCATTGTTTTCTCCTTGTGACGAAAGACGAAGGACGAAAGCCTTTGTCCTCCGTCTTCCGTCCTCCGTCAGCACGCTTTTCGTGTGTTAACCAGATGCGCGAAAAATCCCGCGCCAAAACCATTGTCAATGTTGACGACAGCGACGCCCGCCGCGCACGCGTTCAACATCGTCATCAACGCGGCAACGCCACCCAAACCCGTGCCATAGCCGATGCTCGTCGGCACGGCAATCACAGGACACGCGACCAAACCACCGACGACCGCAGGTAGCGCGCCGTCCATTCCCGCGACAACGACGATGACATTCGCGGCGTTGAGTTTCGCGCGCGCGGCAAGCAAACGATGCAAACCCGCGACGCCAACATCGTACAATTTTTCGACGCGACTACCGAGCGCGTGTGCAGTGAGCGCGACCTCTTCCGCGACAGGTACATCGGCAGTGCCCGCGCAAACAACGAGAATGAACGGCGCATCGGGCGCGGGCTGGGGCAATTCACCTAGCAGGATGATGCGCGCGTCCTCGAAATAGCGCGCGTGCGGTAATGCGTCTGCGACTGCCGCAAAAATTTCGGGTGTGGCGCGCGTGGCAAGCACGCGCGTCGGATGACGTTGCCACAGTTCGCGCAGAATCGCAACGACGTGCGCAGGACGTTTGCCTTCGCAAAACACGACTTCGGGAAAACCTTGTCGCAACGCGCGATGATGATCGAGTCGCGCGAAACCCAAGTCTTGGTACGGCAAATCCTTGAGCCGCGCCAACGCATCGTCCACCGAACATTCACCGCGCCGCACTTGTTCCAACAACTCACGCAACGTATCGGCGTTCATAGCACCTCCACGCGCGGTGGTGTGTTGGAATTGAGACTTCCCGTGCGATAGCCGTCGAGATCGAGCAGGATGTCGCGGAACCCGAGTCCGCGCAAGCGCGTGACGATATGCGCGCGATGTTCGCGCACGCGCGCAAAATCTTCAGGCAAAACTTCGATGCGCGCGGTTGAATCGAAATGACGCACGCGCACCTGACCGATGCCGAGCGCGCGCAAGCAACTCTCCGCGCGCTCGATGCGCGCGAGCGCGTCAAGCGTGATGCGCGTGCCGTACGGAATGCGCGACGATAAACACGCGGCGGCGGGTTTGTTCCAGTTGGGCAAACCTAGTTCGCGCGCCAACTGTCGAATCTCGGCTTTGGTCAAGCCCACATCTTGCAATGGACTGCGCACACCGAACTCGTGCGCCGCACGACGACCAGGACGTATGTCGTGTGCATCATCCGCGTTGTTGCCGTCCACCACAAAGCGCAACCCTTCGCGTTGCGCGAGCGCGACGAGTGTGCCGTACACGTGCGTCTTGCAAAAGTAGCAACGATCGGTGGGGTTGTTCACATAGCGCGCATCGTCCATTTCCGCTGTGGTGATACACACGTGCCGCGCGCCAATGTGCGCGGCAAGATCGCGCGCCTCTTGCAAATCCGCGCGCGGCAGTGAAGGTGAATCCGCTGTCACAGCAAGCACCGCATCACCCAGCGTATCGTGCGCGACCTTGAGCAAGAACGTGCTATCCGTACCACCCGAATACGCCACGAGGACGGATTGCATCGCGCGTAATTCGTCTTGTAGGTGTGTGAGTTTATCGTGCATTCAAACCTCCGTTTCACGACCGCCGACGGACGACCCTTCGACTCGTCTCAGGACAAGCCGCCGACCGCCGTCAAGATTTTGGAGAAACAAAAAAGCCACGAAGAAAAATTCCGATTTCATATCGGAACACCTTCATGGCTTTACAACGAACGCGATCTTCAGCTCGCAAGTTATGCCGCGTCAACGAGTTGGAAACGAATAAACGAATGTTCTCCCGCGACGCGCGTGATTCGTTTATTCGTTAGTGATTCGTTGGCGCGAATTTACTACTTCTCTGACCAGTTCCACTGCCGCGCTGATTTGTTTTGCCAGTGGCTTGTTTTCGATGCCCACGATTTCAAAGTGGGGCTGATTCACTGGCAACAATAATTTGCGTCCACGCGCACTGGCGACTGCTTCAGCAATCGCCGGCGTGATTTCGCCCAGCATCGAATTGGGAATGATGACGCCAATCGGCGCGACGATGAGGTCAGCCAAATTGATGGAAACACGAATCGCGTTTTCGCCGGTTGCGCCGCGCGTCGCTTTGGCTTGCATCATTCGATCCGTCGCAATGGCATTCGTGCCGAGCGCGAGAATTTCGAGCGTCGGAAATTCTTGGCGCAACTGCGTGACGATTTGCACGCCGATTCCGCCACCCATTCCATCAATCACCGCAACAATCATCGTGTTGCGATTGTATCTGGAGCAAGGTGGGTTGTCAAATCGGTGCGCGTGTCCGATTTGCTTTTTTCGCGTTTCGGTGGCATTCTTGGGACGAACGACGGAGGACGAAGGACGAAGGACGAAGGTTGTCTCTTGTCAAGGAGGAATGATGTCAGACAAACTATCTTGGATCAACGATGAAATGAACGCGCTGCAAGAACAAGGACTCAAAATCAACATTCGCACGATTGGTTCACCCTGCGGCGCGTGGATGATTGTGGATGGCAAGCGCGTACTGAATTTTTGTACGAACAACTATTTGGGTTTGGCGAACGATGCACGTTTGCGTCAAGCGGCAAAACGCGCGATTGACGAATGGGGCGTCGGTCCCGCCGCTGTGCGAAGCATTGCGGGCACACTCGAATTACATCGCGAGTTCGAGCGTCGCATTGCTGCGTTCAAGGGCGTGGAGGACGCGCTGTTCGTGCAATCGGGTTTCTGCGCGAATCAAGCCGCGATTCCCGCAATGGTCGGTAAGGAGGATGTGATTTTCACCGATCGCTTGAATCACGCGAGCATCATTGATGGCTGTCGTCTCTCGTCCGCGAAAATTCTCATCTACGAACATTGTGACGTCGCGGACGCGGAACGCGTCATCAAAGAGAACGTCGGCAACTATCGCCGCGCGCTCCTCGTGACCGATGGCGTGTTTTCGATGGATGGTGACATCGCGCCACTGGACAAATTGTACGAGGTATGCGAAAAGTACGGCGTGATGACGATGGTGGATGATGCGCACGGCGAGGGAGTCATCGGACGCGGCGGACGTGGCATCGTGGATCATTTTGGTTTGCACGGCAAATTCGATTTGGAAATCGGTACGCTCTCGAAAGCGTTCGGTGTGATGGGCGGTGTGATCGCGGGAAAGAAAATCGTCATTGATTGGATTCGCCAGCGCGCGCGCCCGTTCTTGTTCTCCAGCGCGATCACTGCCGCCGATACTGCCGCGTGCCTTGCCGCGCTGAACGTCCTCGAACAATCCACTGAACTCGTGGACAAGTTGTGGGAGAACACGCGCTATTTCAAAACTGAGATGAAACGACTTGGCTTTGACACAGGTGTCAGCGTCACTCCGATCACACCGATTATGCTCGGCGAAGCGCCGCTTGCGCAACGCTTTTCACAACGTTTGTTCGAGGAAGGTGTATTTGCAATGGCGATTGGTTATCCCACCGTGCCCAAAGGCAAAGCGCGTATCCGTGTGATGATTTCCGCCGCGCACTCGCGCGAGGATTTGGATCGCGGGTTAGAGGTGTTTGCCAAAGTGGGACGAGAGTTGGGCGTTATCAGTTAGACAGTGAATCAGTGAGTCAGTGAGACAGTGGAACAGTTCTGTTTTACTGTCCTACTGTTATACTGCTTTACTGTCTCACTATCTTTCGGAGGAACAATGTCAGGACAAAAAATTCTTTACCTCTCAAAAGCCGACGTCATTGCGACCGGCGTGACGATGAAAGAAATTATTGACGCGCTCGAAATCGCGTTTCGCGAGCATGCGGAAGGGCGCGTGGAGATGCCGCCCAAACCCGGTGTGCATCCGCGTCCCGATGCGTTCATTCACGCGATGCCCGCATACATTCCCGCATTGAAATCGGCGGGAATGAAATGGGTGAGTGGCTTCCCAGAAAATCTACAACGTGGTTTACCTTACATCACTGGCTTGATCATTCTCAACGACGACGAAACGGGTATTCCACTTGCGGTGATGGATTGCACGTGGATTACGGGGATGCGCACGGGTGCGGCAACTGCCATCGCCGCGAAATACTTGGCGCGTCCTGATTCCAAGTCGGTGGGGATTTTGGGGTGCGGTGTGCAAGGGCGCACCAACCTCGAAGCATTGAAGGTGCTGTTCCCCATCACACACGTCGTCGCGTACGATGTAGTGCCCGAAGCGGCAGAACGTTACGCGCGCGAAATGCGCGAACGATTCGGGGTTGAAGTGACGATTGCCAAGCAACCGCGCGAAGCCGTGGACGGAATGGACATCGTGGTCACCGCAGGACCGATTTTGAAGAAACCGCACGCGACGATCAAGGCGGGCTGGCTCGCAGAGGGTGGGTTCGCATCGCTCGTGGATTTCGATTCGTATTGGGACAGCGCGGCGATGCGCGAAGCGGCCAAGTTCTGCACCGATGACATTCCGCAGTTGGAGTACTATCGCTCGCTGGGCTATTTCCAAAACATTCCGCCGATTTACGCGAGTGTCGGCGAGTTAGTTGCGGGGAAAAAGCGCGGACGCGAAAACGCGCGCGAGCGCACAATGACGTGTAACCTGGGGCTGGCGATGGACGATATGGCAACCGCGCCGCTCGTGTACAAACGCGCGGTGGAGCGGGGAATTGGCGTGTGGTTGGAGTTGTAACTGTCGTGCGTATCAGGAAAGAACCTGCTCGACAAAAGCACGTGGAGAAAGAATTGTGATTCCGCGATACCGCTTGAGCGCAAGCAAATGTTCATCACCAGAAATGATGTACTTGGCTTTTCCTTCCAAAGCGCAGGCAATCAAGAAATCATCGTTGGGGTCTTGTGGAATCACAGGCGCGATTCGTGATGGTCGTACGAGCAACACGTTTGTATCAAAGTAAAACGCGATGGCGTCCGCGCGCTCTCCGATTTCTCTATATCGCTTGGCAATGCGCGGACGCCGAATCACGTCCAAATACTCTTCGATAAGTGTTGGCGAAGCAACCAAACGGATTTTTCCAGCAATAGCGGCATCAACAATCTGTGCCGAGAAACCATGTGGAACGATCGTACCGCTGATCAAAACATTCGTATCAATCACGACGCGCACGCCGCTCTGCCCGAACCTCCAGAACAGTCGCTGTAACGTCTGCCATAACTTCATCTTCGTTGACTCCTGCATTTGCGGCGCGAATCGCAGCAACGGACTCGGCAAACTCATCGCGGGCTTGTTGCCGAACAAAGTCTTGATTCAATCTTGAACCAAGAATGCGCCAGAGTTTGACTTGTTGAGCAGGCGGCATTTTGCTAATCGCCGTTAGCAATTGGTCAAACGTCAATTCCAGATTAGACATATCGCTCACTCCAACATCTCAACGCAACATCGAAAATGCGCAATTGTATTCTCACGTAAATTATAACACGTCAAAATAGTTTTGACAACGCCAATCTCCAATCTCTAATCTCCAATCTCTAATCTCTAACCTCCGGAGGTCACTATGCACCTTGGCGCGCATATGTCCATCGCGGGCGGCGTGGAAAACGCGGTGCTACGCGGTCACAGCATCGGTTGCCAAGCGATTGGAATGTTCACCAAAAACAATAATCAGTGGAAAGCCAAACCGCTGACAAAAGAAGACGCCGATCGTTTCAATGCCGCGCTCGTCGAGACTGGCATTCGTCCGGTTGTCGCGCACACGTCATACCTCATCAACTTGGGTTCACCCAGCGCCGCATTGTGGAAAAAATCCATCGCGGCGATGGAAGACGAACTGCGGCGATGCGAACTGTTGGGGATTCCGTACTTGGTGTTGCATCCGGGTTCGCACACGGGCAAAGGCGTGGACTATGGCGTTCAACGCGTCGCCGAAGCGTTCAACCGCATCCACGAAAAATTACCCGGCTTGCGCGTGATGACCTTGCTCGAACAAACAGCGGGGCAAGGCACGAATCTTGGACACACCTTTGAGGAACTTGCGCGGATGCGCGAACTCATCGTCGAAAAACATCGTATCGGTTTTTGCGTGGATTCGTGTCACCTCTTTGCCGCAGGATACGATTTGCGTTCGCCCGAAACCTACGCCGATGTGTTCAAACACTTTGACGATGTGATTGGCATCGAACATCTCAAGGCATGGCATCTCAACGATTGCAAAGCCGATCTGGGCGCGCGCGTGGATCGGCACGAGCACATTGGCAAGGGACGCTTGGGCAAAGATGCGTTTCGCAACATTCTCAACGATCCGCGCTGGCGCGATTTGCCCGGCATCCTGGAAACGCCCAAGGGTCCGGAGATGAAAGAGGATGTGATGAATTTGCGGGTGTTGCGTGCGCTTATCGCACAATGAGCCAATGTGTCAATGAGCCAATGAACCAATGTGCCAATGAGCCAAATGTATAATCTCTCCACAAGAGAGATCGAACAGCAGATTGCGAATTACGCGTTGCAGTTCGATACGCTGAAAGATGATGAAATCGAGTGGCGGTATCAGCCACCGCCATTTGTTGCCACGTTCGTTGCGTTCATCGAAGAGCATAGGCGCGTGCCAACACAAGTCGAGTTCGTTGAGCACTATGTTGCCCAGAATCGCACCGCGTTGAACGCCGAATTTTTGCGCAAATGGACGCGCGCCGAACACGCGCAGAAAAAACGTGCACTCTTGGCACGCGTCGCGCATGCGTATCCATCGTTCGTGCGCGATCTGTATTTCTGCGCGCTCTTGCGCGAACAAGGTCTGCACGTCGAGTATGATCCAACGCAAGACGTGGAAGAAGGTGTAGATTTGGTCGTCACGCACGCGGGTCGCCGTGTGCAACTGCATCTGTTTCTCGCGAGCACACGCGCACGACAAGGACGCGCGAAAAAGAATCGGCGACACCATTTTGCGGGCGAACACCTCGACATCGTGTTACAGCCCGACGAATGCAAAAGCGTCGGCGCGTTTTGGCTACCGACGCTTACACACGTTCAAATGGTCAAACTATTTCTTGGAGACGGATGACGAAGGATGGAGGACGGAAGATTTTTGATTTTCGATTTGCGATTTGCGATTGATAATGTAATCGGCAATCGAGAATCCTTCGTCGTTCGTCCTTCGTCTTTCATCACAAAACAAGGGAGCGATACTCTGTGAAACGAATTGATTTGCGCAGTGACACTGTGACTTTGCCCACGCCGCAAATGCGCGTGGCAATGGCAAATGCCGAGGTGGGCGATGATGTTTTTGGCGAAGACCCAACGGTGAATCGTCTTGAAGAGATGGCGGCGGCGATGATGAAAAAAGACGCTGCGCTCTTCGTCGCAAGTGGCACGATGGCGAACTTGGTCGCGCTCCTCACGCATTGTGGGCGCGGTGATGAAGTCATCGTCGGTGACAAGGCACACTCGTTCATCAACGAGGTTGGTGGAATGGCAGCGCTCGGTGGTATTCACCCGCGCGCGATTCCGAATCAATCCGACGGCACTCTCGCGCTCGACGACATTCGCAACGCGATTCGCGGCGACAACGTGCACTGGCCCCGCACCAAACTCATCGCGCTGGAGAACACGCACAATGCGTGCTATGGCGCGCTGCTCACACCCGCGTATCATCGTGCGGTGTACGATTTGGCACGCGCGCGCGGCATTCGCGTTCACACCGACGGCGCGCGCATTTTCAACGCCGCTGTTGCGCTCAACGTGCCTG
>JAOACU010000010.1 GCA_026417715.1 Anaerolineae bacterium
CGACGTGTTCGGTGGGAGCGATGGCGATGCCGATTTCCTTGTAACGTGGTTGCACCGCACCAAACACGCGCGCCGCCGATTCAAAACGCCCCTGCGCCGATAAGGTGATGGCGATTCCCACAAGACAGTGAATCAAACCCGAACGATTCTCCAATTTCCGCCACGTGGCAAGAC
This sequence comes from Anaerolineae bacterium, assembly GCA_026417715.1. Lineage (GTDB taxonomy): Bacteria > Chloroflexota > Anaerolineae > UBA4142 > UBA4142 > VGOB01. The sequence goes on from JAOACU010000010.1 coordinate 175, forward strand.
TAGAAGCGAGCAAACGCAGCGCCTCCGTCGTCTTACCTTGTTTACGTTCCACCCGCGCCAGATGTTGTTGAACCCACGCGATACTCTCGTGTTGTTCGAGTTCGCGACACAGTTCCAGACTGGCTTGGAACAACTCGCGCGCGCGTGCCCACTCACCTTGACAACACATCGCGCGTCCCAAGTTGTTCAGCAAACCCGCAATCCCGTTCTTGTCTTTCAACGCACGTCGCAGTACCAAGCCGCGTTCGTACAGCGCAACCGCACGCGCACAATCACCTTGCAAATAAGCCGCACTGCCCAACCCCTCGAACAACGCTGACGCGATCCATTGATCGCCGATTTGTTCGGTGAGTTGCAATCCTTCTTCAAAATACGTGACCGCTTGCGAATTGTTGCCTTGTGTCAATGCATGTGAACCGACATTCAACAGCATACACGCGACGAGCCACGCATCGCCATCCGCGCGCGCCAGTGCCAAACCCTCACGTGCCAATGCTAGTGCGCGCGCGTAATCTCCCCGCAAGTGTCGTTCTCGCTCACTCAGCACATACAGGCACACTGCCATCAACCAGCGATCCTCCAATTGACGCGCCAGTACCAAACTTTGCTCGCACAATGTGCCTGCTTGTTTCAGGTCTCCGTGCACATACGCCAGAACACCCGCGCCATTCAGTAACTTGGCATACAGTAATTGGAGTTCGCGATCGTTTTCTCTGTGAAGATGCGCAATCTTTTGCAATGCCTCGTCGAACCATAGTCGTCCTTCTTTTAACATTCCGCGCATTGCCCAAAACTGACGCAACGCCGCCGTCAAACGCAACCCTTTGCGAAGATCAGTCTCCGAACCATCGCGACGACGGAAGGAGCAACGCAGTGCGGCATACAAATTTTCGCAATCCGCCTCTAACCGATCGAGCCAGACGATTTGATTCGCTCGTCGCAATTCCGATTCCGCGTTTTCGGCATAACGCAAGAACCAATCCCGATGCTTGGTGAAGAGTTCCGTCGCTTCGCCCGCATCAATCAGTTTGTGACGCGCGTACTCACGAATCGTCTCCAACATCCGATAGCGCATCTGGTCGCTTTGCGCATCCACCTCTACCAACGATTTGGTGACCAAACGCGTCAAACTATCGAGAACATCGGTGGGCGCGAGGAGAGGCGCAGGCGTGTCCGCATCGGCAACGATTTGTTCAGCGGCTTCTAACGTCCAGCCCCCCAAAAAGCACGCCAAGCGACGAAACAACACGCGTTCGCGATCGGACAGCGCATCTTAACTCCAATCCATTGCCCCTTGCAACGTTTGATGATGCGGCAACGCGGTGCGTAGTCCACTGGTCAGAATGCGAAAACGATCGCCCAGCCGATCGGCGATTTGCGCAACGCTCATCGTACGCGTGCGCGCCGCCGCCAGTTCAATCGCCAGTGGAATGCCATCCAATCGCCGACAGATTTCCGCGACAGCAAACGCGTTCTTCTCGTTCACAACGAAATGCGGATTGACCGCTGTGGCGCGTTTGACGAATAACTGCACCGCATCGAAACGCATCAAATCGGCAACCATTTCTGGCGTAAACTTGGGGAAACTCGAATTAGCACGCTGATACCACGTGAGATCAGGTGCGGTTAGTGGTTGAACTTGCCAAAGTACCTCACCCGCGATTCCTAACGCTTCGCGTCCCGTGATGAGAATATGCAACTGCGCGCAACGACTCAGAAGTGTTTCGACTAACGACGCACACGTATCTACCACATGATCGCATCCATCGAGGAGCAAGAGTAGATGTTTGTTGCGTAGATAATCTGCTAGTGTGTTCTCCAGTGTTTGCTGTGCCGATTCGCGCACGCCCAACGCCATCGCAATCGTTGACGCGACTAACTCTTCATCGCTCAGTGTCGCCAAATTTACCCACCACACACCATCGCGAAACGCATTCACAAGTTGACTTGCCACTTGGATTGCCAGACTTGTTTTGCCGCAACCTCCTGCACCGATCAACGTGACCAAACGATGACGTTGGACGAGTCGTTCGAGTTCGGCGCGCTCGCGCTCACGTCCCACGAAATCGAGCCAACGCGTCGGCAAATTCGTCAATAGCGATTCTGCTGATGTGCGCCGCGCTTCGCTCTGACGTAGCCATTGATACAGTGTTTGGGTCTCGAGCGACGGTTCGACGTTGAGTTCATCGCGCAGGATACGTTCACATTCTTTGTATTGCTTGTACGCGGCAGAACGATCGCCCAAAGCGATTAGATTCACGATGAGATGCTGATGGGCTTTTTCGTTAGTCGGATCAATCGCCACGACGCGCTGAGCGTAATGATTTGCGCGCGCATAGTCGCTATACGTGCGCCACCACTGCACCAGTTGCAGTAGCAGATCAACATACATCGTGCGGAATCGTTCGCGCGGCGCGATGAGCCAATCGTCGTAGCAATTCGCAAGTAGATCACCACGATACAAATCAGCGGCGGTTTGCCATTTTTCGATGTCCGTGCGCGTGGGGCGCGTACAGGTATTCGCCTCGATGATTTTTTGGAAGGTCGAGACATCTACCCAGAGGGAGGGATGGGGATTGAATTGCACCGCGTCGCGCGCGATGTAGATAATCTCGTTGCCCAAGCATTTGCGGATGCTGGCAAGCGCGTTACGCAGCGAGGCGCGCGCTTGGTCGTCGGGAAAGTCGCCCCACAGTAACGCCGCCAGTTTTTCGCGCGCGTGAGGTTCGGGGTGCAAAACGAGGTAAGCCAAGAGTGCTTCGGCTTTGCGTGTAATGAGATGAATCGTCTGCGTGTCACATTCGAGATGAAACGCGCCAAAGAGGCGCAAGCGAATAGGTGGTATAGACCACGCGCGCGACATTATCCCCTCCCCTGAAAACACACGCCGAGGTCAAATCTCTTCGATTCAAATGATACTGATAAAATCATTGCGCGTCAAATTTGGGTTCAAATACGAGTATTGATAAACAAAAAACCGCAGGTGAAACACCCTGCGGTTTTTTCGTCCTTCGTCCTCTGTCCTCCGTCCTACTTTTTCGTCACGCGCAGCGCTTCGATTTGTGCTTGGCGCGCATAGTTGATCGAAAGCGCAAGCACGCGCGCGCTTTCTTGCGGACTGTGAAAACCGGTGCTATTCTCGGCGGCGACGTAATCCCAATAGAACGTCGCGCGACGATGCAACGCACGCGCCTTGCTCAAATCAGCATCGGTGGCGCCGGACTTGATCGCGGCGACAATCGCGTCAATTGCATCGAGTTGCGCGCTTTCAGAGGCGCGGAGCAAATCGGCGGTCCGTTTCTGAATCGTGAGGACGCGCTGTTTCATTTCTTCCTCGCTCTGCTGATGGCACGGCAGACACGCTTGCGCGATGTTTTGCAGTGGACTGCGAATCCAGTGATCGGACACTTTGAGCGCACCTTCGCGCACGTACGGCATATGGCAATCCGCACACGACACACCCGAACGCGCGTGAATGCCCGTGCTCCACACTTCGAATTCAGGGTGTTGCACTTTGAGCATCGGTGCGCCAGTTTCTTGATGCGTCCAATCGCGGAAACCATACTCGTCGTAATGCGCTTCGATGGCTTCCGCTGTATAGCCCTTGCTCCAAGGGAACGTTAGAATCTTGTCATCGCCTTTGAAATAGTACTCGACGTGACATTGCGCGCAGACGTACGAGCGCATCTCTTGGCGCGTGGCTTGCGTCCAATCAATGCCGCGTTCTTTGAGCGCGTTGATCAGCGCGGGGCGCGTGATGCGGAGTGCCATCTTTGGTCTTGCTGAACGAATCGTACTGGCGCGGAAAATTCTTGCCCCACACCGCGCTCCTCCACAATTTCAGATTTTAGATTTCAGATTGCAGATTGAAAAATCTAAAATCCGCAATCTAAAATCTGCAATCACTTGCCGTGTCCTATTCCCGCGTGACACGTCAAACAATCGGTGGGTGTTTTCGAGTCCGTGCGCGCGATCATCGTCACCATATCACCGTGACAGTACAAACAACTTTCTTGTGTAACCGCGCGATTGAGCGCGGTGATGCGAATCGGTTCGGGAAAATTGTTAAGGGTGAATGCCTTGCTGTGGTTGAAACCGTTCAGCCCCTTGATGGCATACTTGGCGATGAGCGACGAGTGCGGTGTGTGGCAATCGTTGCAGACGGCGACAGCGCGATGACTGCCTTTTTCCCAGCCATCGTACATCTCGCGCATTACGTGGCAGTTCGCGCACGCGCGTGGATTGTCGCTCAAGTACGAAAATCCATCGGCGTAGTTGAACGTGAACGCGCCCAAGCCAAAGATACCACCCCCTACCCCGAAGAGCAACAACCACGCGGCAAATGGCATCGTCGCAAAGTACGTTCCGAATCTTCCCACCATCCTCTCCTCGCTAGATGTAAACACCCCCAAGCATGCGCGTCACGCACACACTTGGGGGTGCACTCATCAAACCACCTTGTTCAAGGTGGTACTATTGTAGCATATTCGCGCAAATGTAGCAATAACAAAAGTCAAATGACAAAAGACGAAGGACGAAAGACGAAGACTAATCACTGACGGTTGATCGCTGACAGTTGATCGCTAACCGCTGACCGCTAAAATTCGATATTGACGTTGCCATCGAGTAGTGGTAAAATGGCAAACGCTGAAAAGGTGAATTATGCAAGCCATAGAGTTTCAGACTACCATCAAGAACGGCATCATTGAAATTCCTCGTCAATATCTCAGGAATCTCTCTAATCGCGTGCGAGTCATCTTGTTGGTCGAATCGTCCCCTAAAACTACCGTGAATTTCATTGATCAACTCCTTGCTCACCCCGTGCGCGTACAAGGTTTCCGTCCCTTGAGCCGAGACGAAATCTATGCCAGATAATCAAACCTCAGCATGTTTCATTGACACCAACATCTGGCTATATGCCTTTATCGAGACGAGCGAGACAACCAAGTCGGCGCGGGCACGCACGCTGATTCAAGAGAATGACCCCATAGTCAGCACGCAGGTCATCAATGAAGTGTGCGTCAATTTGTTGCGACGCGCGAACTTTACCGAAGAGCAAATTACTCAACTGGTCGAATCGTTTTACGAAAAGTACCGAGTGATCGAGTTGACCAAGTCCGTCTTACTGCTAGCGTCTCAAGTGCGTCAGCAATATTCACTCTCTTTCTGGGATAGCACCATCGTGGCAGCGGCTTTGAGCGCGGGTGTGCCTGTTTTGTATTCTGAAGATATGCAACACGGATTGACGATTGAGGAACAACTTCAGATATGCAATCCGTTTCTCTAGCCCAAGTGTGCCGCTTGACACGCGGCTAAGCCGTAACTTGTTGAGTCCTGTCACCGGCAATCGCGCTGGTGACTGTTGTGCCTAACTGCGTTAGTTAGGCAAGGAAGGAGAAAGAGCAATGTGGCTTGTGAGAATCAACATGACCGATCGGTCGTACACGTTGGAACCCGTCCCAGAAAAGTACAAGTATCTAGGCGGGCGCGGCTTGTCGTCTTCCATCGTCGCCGATGAAGTTCCCCCACTCTGCCATCCCCTCGGACCGAACAACAAAGCAGTCTTTGCCCCTGGCATCGTCACTGGCACACCCGCCGCCACCTCCGCGCGCATCTCAGTTGGCGCCAAGTCGCCACTCACCGGCGGCATCAAAGAATCGAACGCTGGTTCCTCGTGGGCAAATGATCTTGCCTCGCTGCGCATCAAAGCACTCATCGTCGAAGGACAACCCAAGGAGAAAGGCAAGTTCTGGGGCGCGTACATTTCTTGGGACGCGAGCGCGGGCAAACCCAAGATCGAGTTCTTCGATGCGACTGAGTACACCGGCAAAAATCTCTACGATGTGTTTCCGCAAGTGTACGCGCGCTTTGGCGAGAGGATTTCGATTGCCGGCTGTGGCGTTGCCGGCGAGTTTCGCTACGGCAACGCGGGCATCGTCTTCAACGATCTTGCCAAACGTCCGAGTCGTTATTCCGGTCGCGGTGGCTTGGGATCGGTGTTGGGAAGCAAGGGATTGAAATTCATCGTGCTGAATGATCAAGGTTCGCCGGGTGTCGAAATCGTGGACAAGGCACTCTTTGATCAAGGTCGCAAGAAAATGATTGACGCCTTGCGCACGCACGACATCACCAAACCCAAAGGCGGTCTCAACACCTACGGCACAGCGGTCCTCATCAACATTCTGAACGAAGCCGGCGGTTTGCCCACGCGCAACTTTTCGAGCGGACGATTCGAAGGCGCTGCCAAGATCGCGGGCGAAGCGATCTTCGAGGGCGTGAAGCAACGTCTGGGCAAAGAGACTTATAATCACGCCTGCAGTCCCGGTTGCATTATCCAATGCTCCAACACGTGGTACGATGAGAACGGCAAAGAGGTAGCATCGTGCGTCGAGTACGAATCGGACTGGGCGCTGGGTGCGAATTGTGGCATTGACAATCTCGACGCTATCGCCCAAATGGTGTACCTGTGCAACGCCTACGGCTTGGACACGATTGAAACTGGTGCGACGATTGGTGTGGCGATGGAAGCCGGCGTGGTGCCGTTTGGCGATGCGCAAGGCGCGATCAACCTGATTCACGAGATGGGCAAGGGTACGCCGATGGGTCGCATTCTCGGTGCCGGCACCGGCCCGGCGGGCCAAGTGCTTGGCGTCACGCGCGTTCCTGCGGTCAAGGGACAAGGAATGCCGGCGTACGAACCGCGCGCGGTCAAAGGCATCGGCATCACGTACGCGACGAGCACGATGGGCGCGGATCACACGGCGGGCTACACGATTGCGCCGGAAATCTTGGGGGTCAGCGGCAAACAAGACCCACTCACGCCCGAAGGCAAAGCCGGACTCAGTCGCGGTTTCCAAGCCGCCACCGCGTTCATTGACTCGACAGGACACTGCCTGTTCATCGCGTTCGCTGTGCTGGACATTCCGAGCGGAATGGAAGGAATGGTCGAAGAGTGCAATGGCGTGCTGGGTACAAAGTGGACGACGGACGATGTGGGCAAAATCGGCGCCGAGATTCTCAAGCGAGAGCGCGCGTTCAACGAAGCCGCTGGTCTCACCAAACAACACGATCGCGTGCCCGAGTTTATGAAGATCGAGCCGTTACCACCACACAACCAAGTTTTCGATGTGCCTGACGCCGCGCTCGATTCGGTGTATGGCGAATTGTAACGACGCGAGACCTCACAGATCAGGTAGGACAAGTTTAAAACTTGTCCTACTAGACCTGTGAGGTCTCTTGATTTGAATGACACTTGCAAAAACCGACTCTGCAGGTCGGCTGATTCTCGATAACGCGTTTCTCGAACGTCGTCACATCCAACTCGATGCCGAGTACTGGCTCGACGAACGCGACGGCGATTTGATTTTGCATCCGCGTCGTCCCGATGTGCGCAAACTGTACATCGAAGCGACGACGGGTTGCAACTTGCAATGCCGCACGTGCATTCGCAACGTGTGGAGCGATCCGATCGCGCTGATGACACCCGAAACGTTCGCGCGCATCGTGGATGACCTGAACGCGTTCCCTGAACTCAAGCGCGTGATTTTCACGAGTTTCGGCGAACCGCTCACGCACCCGCGCATCCTCGATATGATCGCGGCGATTCGTCAGCGCGATCTTGCGGTGACGCTTGGCACGAACGGTTTGTTGCTCACGCCGCCAATGTCGCGCGAACTGATACGCTTGGGTGTGGATCGTCTCGTCGTTTCGGTGGATGGTGTCAAGCCCGAAACGTATGCCGATATTCGCGGCGCGCAACTTGGTACCGTGCTCGACAATTTGCGCGCGTTCAACGATGCCAAGCGTCAACTTGGCTCACTCACGCCGGCGCTCGGCATCGAATTCGTCGTCTTGCGTAGCAACATCGGCGAACTTGCCGAGTTGTCGCGTTTAGCAAGTCACTTGAACGCGGCGCGCGTGTTGGTCAGCAACGTCCTGCCCTACACTGCCGAAATGCGCGAGCAAATTTTGTATGGTTATCAGCCGCAAGAGCCGTTCAAAGCCGGCGGCTGGCCCGTCCGCGCCGATGCGTGGGTGATGTGGGGCACGCTCGAATTGCCGCGAATGCACTGGGGCGCGGAACGGCGTTGTCGCTTCGTGCAAGACCGCGCGATGGTCATCAGTTGGGATGGTGGTGTGACGCCGTGCTACGCGCTGTCGCACAACTATTCGTACTATGCAATTGATGGTGTGCCCAAGCGCGTCACGCGTTACGTCTTAGGTAGCGTGAATACGCAGTCGCTTGCAGAAATTTGGATGTCTGAAAATTACGTGCGCTTTCGCAGTGAGGTGCGCGGCTTTCATTTCCCCTCGTGTCCCGATTGTGATTTGCGCGCGACGTGCGATTTGCGTCAACGCAACGAGGGATGTTGGGGATGGAATCCCTCCTGCGCCGATTGTCTGTGGGCACAAGACATCGTGCGGTGTCCGTGATGATTCCGTAGGGGCGAAGCACCGCTTCGCCCCTACTACAAGGAAAAACAATGATCGTTCGTGTGCGTTTGTATGCCAATCTGGCACAATATCGTCCAAACACCAAAGCCGGACAACCGTTTGACGTTGAACTTGCGCCGGGCAGTACGCTCGACGATTTGGTTGCGCATTTGCAACTACCACGTGACCAAGTCAAGGTGATGTTCGTCAACGGCATCGCGCGCGCGCCCGATACGCCGCTTCAACCCGGCGACGAGGTGGGCATCTTTTCTCCGATTGGAGGTGGCTAACGTGAGCATCGTCATTGACACGTGGTTGTACGGCGAGTTGGCAAAGTACGGTGGCGATCCGTCGCAAACCGTGTTCGCCAATCCCAAAGTTGAATTGCCCGATGGTAGCACACTTGCCGATTTGTTGAACGCGCTACACTTGCCGACCGAACAGCGCGGCATCACGTTCATCAACGGACAATTGAGCGCGATGCCGGGCTTGCAACCCGATTTGACGCATCGTTTGCACGATGGCGATCGCGTCGCGTTCTTCCACCTCAAAAGTATGTGGCCCTTCCAGTATCGGCATGGCGTCGCGATGATACCAGAGATGTCAAGCGCGATGCTAGCGAATCGCGATCAAGGTTTGCATCACACCTACTCTGATCCGCAATCCGATTCTGGGCGCGCGTCGGGTTAAATCATTTTTGGTTATTTTTGAACTGTTGAGTATAATTAATAACTAATGGTGTTAGTTCAAGCGAAACGATTGGTGATTTTGTCACGCTGAGCGCAGCGAAGCGTCTCGCAAAGTTCTTTGAGAGATTCTTCGCTCCCTTCGGTCGCTCAGAATGACAACGCGTATCATTGGTTAAAAAAACCGTGAAGCCGACGAATAAACGCGTAGTTGAGATGGATGACGAATTGCGAACCGAGTACGATTTGCGCGAACTGCTCAAAGGTGGTGTTCGGGGCAAATACGTTGCACGTTATCGTGCCGGTACGAATCTGGTACTGCTTGATCCTGATATAGCCAAAGCATTTCCTAATGAAGCGGCTGTGAATGAAGCCCTGCGCTTGGTCATACGTTTGACCCAAATTCAACGTGGCAAGAAAGCAAGCATAGCGAAAACCTAAAGGGGATTGGGCTAACTATCAACCTACTTGTGGAGGAGCCGCACCGAATCACGCGCCATCTCGGCGTGTGTTTCGTCTGCGGCTTTTTTGTGAGCCAAAATTGGACGGCGGTCGGCGGTCAGCCGTCAGCGGTCACATTGGGAGAATGGTCAATGAGTGATTACCTAACCAAACTGCGCGAACTGCGCGAAAAAGCAATGCAAGGTGGCGGACCTGAACGCATCAAACAACAACACGAACGCGGCAAACTCACCGCGCGCGAACGACTCGCGTTGTTGCTCGACGAAGGATCGTTTCAGGAACTCGGCGCGCTCGCCACACACAACCTCACCGATTTTGGAATGGCGAATCAACGTTTTCCCGGCGACGGCATCGTCACCGGCTTTGGTAAAATCAATGGTCGTCGGGTTGCGGTGTATGCACAAGATTTCACTGTGCTGGGTGGCTCGTTCTCCGAAGTGCAATCGAAAAAAATTCGCCACATCCAAGACCTTGCGCTCGAAAGTGGCATCCCGCTCATCGGCTTGAACGATTCCGGTGGCGCGCGCATCCAAGAAGGTGTGCGTTCGCTTGCGGCGTACGGCGAAGTGTTCACGCGCAACGTGCTTGCGTCCGGCGTGATTCCGCAGATCTCGGTGATTATGGGTCCGTGCGCGGGTGGCGCGGTGTACTCGCCCGCGCTGATGGACTTTGTCATTATGACGCGCCGCACGAGTTATATGTTCATCACCGGTCCCGAAGTGATCAAAGCGGTCACGGGCGAAGACGTGACAATGCCCGACCTTGGTGGTCCGATGGTGCACAATGCCAAGAGCGGCGTCGCGCACCTGATTGCCGAAGACGAACACCACGCGATTGAACTTGTGAAACTATTGTTGAGTTACTTGCCGCAGAACAACACCGAAGACCCACCCCAAGTCGAGCCGTACGATCCCGCTGATCGAATGGACGAGCGCTTGAACACGATTGTCCCCGAAGACGAAAACGAACCGTACGATGCGCATCAAGTAATCGAGATGGTGTTCGACCAACGCAGTTTCACCGAGATTCATCCGTACTATGCGCGCAATGCAATCGTCGGTTTTGCGCGACTCGATGGGTACGCGGTCGGTGTCGTTGCGAATCAACCCTCGCATCTTGCCGGTGTGCTCGACATTGATTCGAGTGACAAGATCGCGCGGTTTGTGCGGATTTGCGACGCGTTCAACATTCCCATTGTCACGTTCGTGGACACGCCCGGCTATTTGCCCGGTGTGGATCAAGAACACTATGGCATCATTCGTCACGGTGCCAAAGTGATCTTTGCGTACTGCGAAGCGACAGTGCCAAAAATTTCCGTCGTGATGCGCAAAGCGATTGGTGGCGCGTATCTGGCGATGAGTTCCAAGCAGATGCGTTGCGATTTGACACTTGCCTGGCCCACCGCACAAATCGCCGTGATGGGTGCCGATGGCGCCGTGCGTATTTTGTATCGCAAAGAATTGGCAGCGGGCGCTGATCCTGCTATCTTTGCCAAGTTCGAGCGTGAGTATCGCGAAAAATTCTTCAATCCGTATATGGCGGCAGACTTGGGGCAGATTGACGAGATCATCGAACCGCGCGAAACGCGTCCCCGCCTCATTCGCGCGCTCGAAGTGTTGCGTACCAAAGTCAAACAAAATCCACCGAAGAAACACGGACTGATGCCAGTGTAGAGGGTACAGGGGTCAGGGGTCAGGGTACAGGAGTCAAGGAGTCGGGGAACAGAATCTGATCCCCGTACCCTGTACCCTGCCCCCTCGTACCCTGACCCTCTGAGGAAAAGATATGGACTGGTTAAACATCGGACTACAACTCACCATCGTCGGAATGAGCATCGTCTTTTTTCTCCTCGCCGTGATGGCGTTGCTGATTGCGCTGTTGACGCGTTGGGATCGCGAGCCAGCATCGGTCGAGCCAGTGAGCGCGTCGCGCGAATTTCCCGAGGGCTTGGATGCAGACACACTTGCCGCGATCACGATTGCCGTGCGCGCGCATCGCATCACGTTGCGCAAACAAGCCGCGCCGGCGATGCGCAAGCATCAGCCCGGCACGTTGCCTAGTCGTTGGGTTGCCATCGGACGCGCGCGCCAAACAACAGGTTGGCAAAACCTACGTAGAAGGTAACCAACCCTTTCGCGCCCTTTCGCGTCCTTTCGCGCCCTTTCGCGTTCTCTTTCGCGCCCTTTCGCGTCTTTTCGCGCCCTTTCGCGTATCTTTCGCGTTAATGAGGTTAACCTATGCGCCGTTACAAACTCCAAATCAAAGACAAACAGTACACGATTGACGTTGATGAAATTGATGCGAATAATTTTCGCGTGATTCTGGGGAATCAGGTTTTTGAAGTGAATCTCTCGGCGGCGGAGGATGTGCCCGAAGCCGTAATCACTCCAGCGATGATGCCGAGTCGCGCGCGCGACGAAGTCGTTGTTGAACGTCCGCCCGTAGCATATCAACCGCCAGCCATCGAGACGATGGAGCGCACGCGCAATGTGCCTTCGCCCGCGCTGCCACCCACACCCTCACTCGAGTTTCGTCCCGATCTCGTCGCGCCGATGCCCGGCACAATTTTGGAGATTCACGTTCAGCCCGGCGATCGTGTGACGCGCGGACAAAAACTGATGACGCTCGAAGCAATGAAGATGAAGAACGCCATCAAATCGCCGTACGATGCTGTAGTAGCACAGGTGTTAGTGCAACCCGGTCAAACCGTTCGCTATGGCGATGTGTTGGTCTGTTTCGAGGAGCCGCGCGAATGAATCTCTCAATCGAACACTTATTGCAAGGCATTTTGCACGTCACACCGGGCGGAGTACTGATGCTCGCGGTCGGCGGCATCCTGATTTATCTCGCCATCGTCAAAGAGTACGAACCGATGCTCCTCTTGCCGATTGGCGCAGGCGCGATTCTTGCCAACTTGCCACTTTCGCCAATGATCGCCGACGAAGGAATGTTGACGATTCTCAAAAAAGTGGGCGTGGACAATGAACTCTTTCCACTGTTGATTTTCATCGGTATCGGCGCGATGACCGATTTTGGTCCGCTACTCGAAAATCCCAAGATGATGCTCATCGGCGCGGCGGGACAATTTGGCATCTTTGGCACGCTCATCCTCGCGTTGTTGCTCGGATTCACTTTGAACGAAGCTGCATCCATCGGCATCATCGGCGCGATTGACGGACCCACTTCGATCTACGTCAGCAATCTCCTCGCGCCGCATCTCTTGGGTCCGATTACCGTGTGTGCGTACAGTTATATGTCGCTCGTGCCGATCATTCAACCGCCGATTATGCGTCTGCTCACGACGAAAAAAGAACGCGTGATCCGAATGCCGTACACGCAACGCACGANCAGTCGCCGCACGCGTATTCTGTTTCCGATTCTTGTCACGATTGTCGTGGGTACACTCGTGCCGATGGCGACGCCGCTCATCGGTTCGTTGATGCTTGGCAACCTGATGAAAGAATCGGGGGTGGTTGAACGACTGACGGGTGCATCGTCGAAAGAAATCGCGAATGTCGTAACGTTGTTCTTGGGGCTTGCCGTCGGCTCGACGATGACTGCCGAGGCGTTTCTCAAAATTCAAACGCTGGGGATTTTGGTGCTGGGGATTCTCGCGTTTGGACTCGATACGGCGGCGGGAATTTTGTTCGCCAAATTCTTGAACGTGCTCAGTCGTGGACATTTCAATCCGCTCATCGGCGCGGCAGGCATCAGCGCGTTTCCGATGGCGGCGCGCGTCGTCCAAAAATTTGGCGCGGAAGAAGATTTCGAGAATTTTTTGTTGATGCACGCGATGGGCGCGAACGCATCGGGACAAGTGGCGAGTGTGATCGCGGGTGGTGTGTTGCTTGCGTTGATGGGAAAATAGCAATTGGGTGATTGGGTGATTGAATCACCCAATCACCTAATCACCCAACTTACATCGTCGCTCCGTGACGCCAAATCACAAACTCGGCTTCGGTGGTGCCGTGTTGTTCGCTTTTCGTGCGCGCGCCTGAGGCAACCGCGATGATTTGCTCAAGCAATTCCTCAGCCGCCATTTGCATCGTCACATCCTCTAGAATTTTTCCCGCGTTGAAATCCATATCGTCACTCATTCGCGCGAACAATTCGCTGTTGCTGGCAACTTTGATGCACGGCGCGATGTGACTGCCAAACAATGAACCGCGTCCCGTCGTGAACACGATGAGATTGCATCCACCCGCAAGTTCACCCGTCACCGAAGTTGGATCGTTGCCCGGCGTGTCCATAAACACCAAACCGCGCGCGTCAATCCTTTCCGCATACTCGTACACTGCCATCAACGGTGTGCTTCCACCTTTCGCAACCGCGCCCAGCGATTTCTCCAAAATCGTCGTCAAGCCGCCGACTTTGTTGCCCGGCGTGTGATTGTTGTCCACGCTAAAACCAAGCAGGCGCGCTTGCTCACTCCACCAATCGAGTCGCGCGATGAGTTTGTGCGCGACCTCCGCGCTTGCCACGCGATTCAAGAGTAACGCTTCTGCACCGAAAATTTCCGGCGTCTCTGCCAAGATGGCAGTGCCGCCTTGCGCGATGATCTTGTCCATCGTCGAGCCAACGAGCGGATTCGCGGTCACACCCGACCAACTATCGCTTCCACCGCATTGCAACGCGATTGTCAGTGCGGAAATTGGCTGTGGCGTGCGCGCACATGCGTTCACGCGCGGTAACAACTCTTCGACCGCTCGAATGCCTGCGTCCACCGTCTTGCGAAACCCTCCCTGCTCTTGAATGACGAATCCCGGCATTTGCGTCAAGTCGAAACACGTCGCGATTTGATTTTCCTCGCAACCCAGTCCCACCGCAATCGCCGCGCCGATGTTTGGATGGCGCGCGACGTTGGCAAGTGTTCGCTGCACGTGACGATGCGATAAACTGCCGAGTACATCGCTACACCCCGCGCTATGCACAATCGGAATCACACCATCCACATTCGGAAAATTCGCCAACCGATTCGCATCGAACGCGCGCGCGATGTGAATCGCTACGTTTGCCGCGCAGTTCGCCGAAGCGATGACTGCGATATAGTTGCGCGTACCCACACGTCCATCCGCGCGACGATACCCCAAGAACGTTCGGCGCGCGGGTTCAGGTCGCGGCGCGTCAACCACTCGATACGCGCGGGTCGTAGTGATATTGCCAACGGTAAGATTGTGCGTATGCACCCAATCGCCGGGCAAAATCGTTTGCGTGGCAATGCCAATCGGTTGACCATAGCGCCGCACCATCGCGCCACAATCAATCTTATGTAACGCAAACTTGTGCCCTACTGGAATGTGATCACGTATCGTCAACGCGTCGCCGTGTGGCATTTGCAAAATCGTATCGCGCGCGATTTCCGTCTTGGCAATGGCAACGTCGTCATTAGAATCGAGTTGAATAGCGACCTGCGAAAAAAGCATTGTTCTTCAATCCTCGTAAAGTCAACATTGTTTTCGCATAGCATTATTCATCTCTAACGAGTAGTATTTTTCCGAATCATCCTTACTCTAGTTCCGCTTGCCTATGCGAAGAATTGGCAAAATTTTACCCCTCGTAACTCCACACGTGAAACACCTTGGGACCGTGAACGCCGAGCGCAAGCGTTTTTTCGATGTCCGTTGTGCGACTAGACCCTGTGATCAGAACCGCGTGCGCGTCGTGCTTGATGCACGTGAGCATCTCGCGCAAATCCGCGCACAAATCCGTCGGACGAAAAATCGCGAGGTGCACGCGCGGCAACAATGAGACTACCTCGCCCTGTTCGGATGTCGTTCGCAATGCGAGTGTGCCGGTTTGGGGTAACACGGCGTCCGCACCAGTCACACCTAAATCGCATTGTGCGAGCGTGTGTTTATCTGCGCGCGGCGAAACGAGTTCTACATCCAACGCGCTCAAAATGTTTGCGATTCCCAGTTCGCGCAGGAATTGATTTTCCCATAGCGTCGCTTTGCGAATGTTTTCTGCGCGCACGAGTTCCGCCAGCGCGCTGGATAGTTCGATCGGGTTTTGAATGCGCCGCGTTTTTCCGCTGACGCGTTCAATCGCTGCCAACGTTGCCGCTACACGCGCGTTAGCATCGCCGGGTACGCGCGGTTCGTCTGGCAAAATTGGCATTGCTTGGCGCGCGCTATCGCGCAACGCATTGTGCACACGATTCAATATGGCATCGCGAGAAGAATTCATCAGTGACTCTCCATCACGTATTGCGTATTACGTAATACGTATTACGCAATACGCTTTCTCCACCACGCGCGAAAATCGGCGCGGAATTTGGGCAAGGGACGCGTCATTGTCCAGCGATTGAACGGCGGTGGTAGCATCGGCAACCACTCTCCACGCTGAAGTGGACGTTGGATGAATTTGAGGATTTGCGTACCCAGTTCATACAGCCAAGAACGCGCGAGCGCGAGTGTCCCTGCGCGCGCGCCGAGTCGCACTAGCGTTGGCGCAACTGGTTGCTCGAATGTATCACCTTCTACTGCGCGATGGCGCAAGTGCAACAAAATTTGGGGAATCGGAATTTTTACTGGACACACTTCGGCACACGCGCCACACAACGACGAGGCGAACGGCAATGCGCCCGCACGCCTGATGCCAAACAATTGCGGCGAAACAATCGCACCGATAGGTCCTGTGTATGGCGAATCGTACGCCAAACCACCGACTTGTTGAAAGATCGGGCAAATATTCGCGCACGCGCCACAACGAATGCACAAGAGCGTTTCGCGCGCGTGGGCATCTTGCAAAATGCGCGTGCGTCCATTATCGAGTAAAATCAAATGAAATTCGCGCGGACCGCTGGGGCGCGTGCCAGTGATGAACGTCGTATAAGCCGACAAATCGAGTCCCGCCGTGCTACGCGCCAAAAGTTGCAGAAGAATCGCCACCGAATCCCAATCAGGCACGACTTTTTCAATGCCAACGATAGCAACGTGTACTGGTGGTAACGTCGTGCACATTCGTCCATTTCCTTCGTTGGTCACGAGAACGAGTGTGCCGGTTTCGGCAATCAAAAAATTTCCGCCAGAGATGCCCATCTCGGCGCGCAAGAATTCTTCGCGCAAGTGCACACGCGCAATATCCGTCAACACGGTTGGAATCGGCGGCGCGTCCACACCCAACTTGCGTTGAAACAACTCGGCAATGTACTCTTTGGTGTAATGCAACGAAGGATTCGTCGGATGCGAAGGACGACTGCCATCCAATTGCACGATGAACTCACCCAAATCCGTTTCGATGGCGTCGAGTCCCGCCGCGCGCAGCGCATCGTTCAACGCAATCTCTTCCGAGACCATACTTTTGACTTTGACGATGCGGCGCGCGCGATGCTGGTGCGCGATTTGGGTGACAAGCGTGTACACTTCGTTTGCATTGTTTGCCCAATGCACTTGTCCGCCGGCTTGAATCACTTTTGATTCAAGCAAGGGCAAATAGCGATCCAAATGCGTGATGGCGTGTAGGCGTAGATCATGCGCGGCTTGGCGCAAACGTTCCCAATATTCCACCCCGACGCGCTGCACGGCTTGGTCGCGTTTGATCACGGCGGTACGCGTGTTCTTGAGTGTCGCCGCGCGAATCGAGGGTGGGACGGTTTGCGTGTTGCGTCGAAAATCAATGCGAGTCGGTAATTGCGTCACGACGTTGCCTCCATACGGCACTGCTCAGTCATATCGAATTCGCTCTTGGGAAGAAAGAGGTCACAGAGAAATCATTTCTCTCTGTTTTGAGCGTTCTCTGTGGCAAACATTAGCCGTTACTTTTATTATAAAACAAATTCCGAATTGTGCCCAATTGGGAATTTTTATCGCTCTGCAGTATAATCCCTAACAAACCTCGTGAAGGGCTAGATTGAATGAACGAATTTGAATTCAAACAACAACAAATTCGCACGCTACTTGCGGAGAAAAATCTCGATGCGTTGTGGCTCCAGCGCGTTAGCAGTTTCGCGTGGGCAACGTGTGGCGGCGCATCGTACATCAACACGGCAACGACCACCGGGGTAGCATCGCTCTTCATCACACCGCACGCGCGCTATGTCATCACCAACAACATCGAAGCCAAGCGGTTGGAGCGAGAACAAGGGTTGGGTGAACAAGGTTGGGAATTTCGCGTTGCCGATTGGCATGCCGTCAATCCTGCGATTACCGAACTTGCGCGCGGCTTGCGCGTTGGCTCCGACTTTCCTACGCCCAACACAACCGATTTGACAAACGAAATCGCGCGCCTGCGCGCAAACCTCACTCCTGCAGAAGGCGAGCGGATGCGCGCGCTCGGCAAGTTGTGCGCGGAGGCGATGCACGCGGCGATTCGCGCGGTGCGCCCCGGACAAACCGAATTTGAAATCGCCGCGCGACTGGGCGCAGAAGTACAAGCGCGCGGTGCGCAACCCATTGTCCTTCTGATTGCAACGGACGAACGCATCTTTGCGCATCGTCATCCGCTCCCCACGCCGAAACAACTTGAAAAGTACGCGATGCTCGTGCTGGTCGGACGCAAGTGGGGCTTGTGCTGTTCACTCACCCGACTCGTTCATTTTGGCAAACTGTCTGACGAAATTCGGCGCAAGATGGAAGCGTGTGCGCGTGTGGACGCGACGTTCATTGCAAACACGCGTCCCAACGCGCGCGTGCGCGAGGTGTTTCAGCGCGCGCTCGATGCATACGCGGACACGGGCTTTGCAGAGGAGTGGCGCTTGCATCATCAAGGGGGCGCGGCGGGGTACGAACCGCGCGAGTATCTCGGTACGCTCAACTCGAACGATCTAGTCGCGCGCGGTCAAGCGTACGCGTGGAATCCATCCATCACAGGGGTCAAATCGGAGGACACGATTTTGGTGGGCGAGACGCACAACGAAATCGTCACCGCGATTCCGGATTGGGAAACGATTCGCGTGACGGTGGGGGATCAGATCATCGAACGTCCAGCGATTCTGGAACAATGACGGAGGACGAAAGACGGAGGACGAACGACGAATGCTCGTTCGTCCTCCGTCCTTCGTCTAAAGATTCGATGCTACGAACTTCCAGTTCACCAAATTCCAAAATGCTTCCACATACTTGGGACGCGCGTTGCGATAGTCAATGTAGTACGCGTGTTCCCACACATCGCAAGTGAGTAGTGGCGTTTTGCCCTCGGTCAACGGACAGCCCGCGTTGCTGGTGCTCACAATCGCCAGTGAGCCATCGGGATTTTTCACTAGCCACGCCCAGCCCGAACCAAACGTGCCAATCGCAGTGGCGGTGAATTTCTCTTTGAACGCGGCAAACGAGCCAAACGCTTGGTTGATTGCTTCTGCCAGTGCGCCACTTGGTTCGCCACCTGCATTGGGCGCAAGACAATTCCAGTAGAAGGTGTGATTCCACACTTGCGCCGCGTTGTTGAAAATCGCACCGCTCGATTTTTTGACGATCTCCTCCAGCGGCAAATTCTCAAACTCGGTGCCGACGATCAATTTGTTCAGGTTCGCCACATAGGTCGCGTGATGCTTGCCATAGTGATACTCGATCGTCTCTGCCGAGATGTACGGCGCGAGCGCGTCTTTGGCGTACGGCAATTCAGGCAATTTGTGTTCCATCGCTCTCCTCCTTGAGTGAATTTGGTTTCGCTAACATTGTATCACGCTTGACAGCGATTACAAATACTGAAACCCCGCGCGACGCTGTTTGCTGTATGTCACTAGCGCGGCTTCGATGACCACATGTCCCGCCTCCGCAGGTTGGAATTCGTCCACTTCGACATCCTTGCCTTCGAGTTGTTTGTAATCTTGGAAGAAACGTCGTAGCATCATCAAACGATGCGGTGGAATCTCGCTGGCTTGCTTGTACGAGTTGAAGGAAGGATCGTCCAATGCAACCGCGATGATTTTGTAATCCACCTTGCCCGCGTCAATCATCTTCATCAAGCCGATGCACCGCGCGCGCATAATAGTCAACGGTACAACCGGTTCCTGACAAAAGACTAACACATCGAGCGGATCGCCATCCTCGGCGAGAGATTGCGAAATGAAACCATAGTTGGCAGGATAGTACACCGCCGAGTACAACACGCGATCCATCCGCAACAAGCCGCTCGTCTTATCCAACTCGTACTTGACGTTGCTCCCCGCCGGGATTTCAATGACCGCGTTGAACTCGTACGGCACATTCGCGCCCGGCGAAACGTCGTGCCAAGGATTCATCACTTCCTCCTTTACCCTGCCCTACGCCAACGGCGATAGAACGCCCAACCTGCAACACCGCCCAGCAACATCGCGCTTCCACCACACAATTGCGTCAAGGGATTGAGCGGGACGCGCGGTGCAGACGTTGGCGCTGGCGCGGGCGTTGCCGCGCGCGCGACTGGCGTCGGCGCCGTCGTTGCATCGCGACGCGGTGTGGGTGCAGTCAAATCGGTGGAAAGCGCGAAGGTCGGAAATGCAGTTGGCGCAAGCGGCGCGCGCGTCGGAATCGCGCGCGGCTTGGCACCGATGTCTTGTCGCCACGCGCTTTCCAAGCCATCCGTATCCACACCCAAGACACGCTGGAACACATCGTCGAACGCGTTGCCTTGTTTGAATTCGAGCAACATCTGCGTCATCTTGTCTTTGCCGTAACGGCGATAGATGAAATCTACGACGCTAAAACTTTGCGCGTACGAAAGTGTCGCTTGGCGCGCATCGGTTGCAAAATTTCCTGAGAGGACACGCAGTGGGATCAACGTATCGTCCTGAATCGCACGCCTGAGAATCGTCTGATACTCCGTTTCGAGTTTGGGTGGCACGAATTCATAGTACATCGCCAAGCCCTCGTCCAGCCAACGCGGAAAACCTGCTGTGCCGATTTTGCCCAACTTGCGATGAATGATCAGATGCGTGAGTTCGTGCGGCGTAGCGACCAAACCGAACGACAAGTTGTTCGCGCCCACGTGAATCAACGTGATACCATGATCAGTGTACGCGCGACCGCCAACCCAATCGTTGACAACGGGTTCGAGCGCGCTCAAAAAATCCGCGCGCTTGTCATACAGAAAAATTTGCAACTGGCGTTCGACGGTAACACCTGTGTCTCTTTGAAGCGCGTCCATCGCGCTCACGGCGCGCTCAAAGATCGCCTTACCAAACGCGGCGTCACCGCCGTACCAGTACAGCGCAAAGCGCGGTTCGCTGAGCGTCTGCCACTTGAAACGATTGTCTTCCACGCGGAACGGTTGTTTGGCGCTGATCTTTCGGTTGCCTGCTTGGTCCGTGATCTCCCACCAAAATTGACCCGTGACGCCCGGCGGCAGATATTTCTGCTCTAGATTCCAGTTGTACGTCGCGCGCACGCGCGTCCCTTCATCGAATTTAGCAGACCCGCGAAAAGAACCGGTCTCTACAAAGTCAATGACGAGTTCGACACGTGTGATCGTCGCAATGCTCTGCGCGTCAACCTGAAAATTCAACTCTTTGCGAAAATCGCACGTAAATTGACTCGACGTGATGACGATCGCATCTTGCGCCGCGACAGGTGCGGCGGCAAGAAGAATCAACACCACGCCAAATATCAAAAACAAAGTACGTTTCATCTTAACCCACCCGTTCGAGGTTCGATGTTTAAAGTTCGACGTTCAACTTTGAACCTTGAACTTTTAACCTTAAACCTCAAACCCTATGCCGGTGTACCCAATTGTTCCACCGGCGTATTTTTGTACTTGTCGCCTTCCTCGATCAACATAATGGGAATATCATTCTTGACGGGATACTTGCGCGCGCAATCGCGGCACACCAACCACGTCTCGTTGATGAAATCAAGCAAGCCCGCGTTGGGTCCATTGCGGACACACGCGGGGCAACGCAAAATGTCTAACAATTCTTTGTTGAGCATATTCACCCTCCTGATGATAAGTTTCTGTTCGATACGCTATACTGGGACACGAACCTTTGCCCATCGCTCTGCCATCTGCTTCAGTTCTCCGATATAACGGTGCCATTCATGCAAAGTCTCAGGATCAAAATCCGCGCCATTGGCCAAACCAAAGTGTGTGTTTCGGGATCAATCTCGACTTGATTGAACATAGTTCATACAACTTTGCTTTCCAACGACTTGCGTCTCAGCCGCGCCGAATGGACAACGGCTTGCAAAGGCATGTTGGGCAATTCTTACTTGGACAGATTAGTTTCATCTGATCCTGTTTCAAGCGCGCCAACAGATGGGCTGCGCTTTGTCACCAAGTCGCTTGAGTCTAAACCTTTCGCAATCACTGCTTCAAAGTTAGCACTGAAGAACCAGCGTTTAAACCTTACGGCTTGCCGTGCCGAAATAAAAGATGATAACGCCGCAGCTACGCTAACAAGCAAATACGTCCAAGCAAAGTGATGATAGATGAACAGAACCGCTTCGGCAATTGCCAGGATTACGAAAGCAAAACTTGCGTTTTTTAGAAAAATGTGAATGGCGTTAAACCTATGAATCTCACTCGTGGTCTCTGGCTTTTCGCGTTGGAGATAGGCAATTAG
>JAOACU010000111.1 GCA_026417715.1 Anaerolineae bacterium
ATTCAGGATCGTTCGTCAGTTTTTGCGCGTGTTCTAGTTCGCGTAACGCGGCGTCGGCATCGAGATAGCCCAACACATCGCCCAGCGTGTAGCGCGCGTTAACATTGTCAGGTTCGATGCCAACGGCAAAGCGCGCATACTCGGCGGCTTGTTGCCAGCGATGTTTGAAACTCGCGCGCTGGGCTTGGTGGAAAAAATACTCGAACGCGCCTGCCGCGCGCCAACGCTCGTATGCCGCCGATGCGTTGCCCGCGTACCACTCGGCGTAACCCCAGAGAAACTGCGCGATGCTATCGCCGCGCAACGTCTCGCCTGTCGCGCGCATCGCTTGCACTGCGCGTGGCGCATCGTCACGCACGAGCGCGACACGCGCGCGAGCAAACTCAATGAGCGCGTCGTGTGACCACGCTTCGGCTTGCGCTAACTGCGCGTCGGCTTCGCTCAACGCGACAAGACGCGCGCTGGTATCGTTTGTAGCCACCGCGCGCGCGATGCGCGCGTTCGCTTGGTTGCGATGCCACGCGCTCGCGGCGATTGGGAACACCAGCGCAATGATGAAGACGAAGAATAAGAGACCGAAGACGAAGCGAAGGGACGAAGGAAGAAAAAATGACTGTCTCATCGTCGGAGGAGTTCGAGCGTGAACGCGCCGAGCAAACCGATGATTAAACCGAACGCGGCGGCGATGATAAGATTGGACGCAAGTCGCGGTGCAATCGGTGCAGTCGGCACCGTCGCTTCGATGAGCGTCGGGCGATACGCGGTAGTAGTGAGGATCAATCGCTTTTCGTATTCGCGCGCAAAATCGAGATACACCGATTCGGCGACATCGCGCGCGCGCAAGAGGTGTTGAAATTCCAACGTCTTGGCGCGCGGCAAGTTTGGCGGCGCTTGTGGCTCGGCAGGATCGTACACAAAACCATTTTCGCGCGCAAAAGCGATGAGCGCGTTCTCAGCATCGTCCAAACGTTTGCGCGCGGCGGTTACATCTTCGCCACTTGGCTGGAGCAGTTGTTGGATGCGCGCGATGCCCGCGCGCGCGTACGCGTTCGCCGCGTCAGCGACGCGTTGCGGATCGTTACCACGCGCGGTGATGCGAATCAGCGCGCGATCGCTCCCGTCCGCAGTAATCGAAATCGCGGCTTGTGGATTCGCCGCGCGCACAACATCGGCGCCATGAAGCAGCGCGATGTAGTACGTCGGTGTGTATGCCGTTGGCAAATGGCGCGGCTCGTCCACCATCAAATAGTACGGCGGCAACAAGTTGGAAAGCGACACAGCAACGGTGGAGGGCGCGAGCGCGAGTGTCGCGGTTGCTTCGTACGTCGGCTTGAGCGCGAACGTAACGAGCGCAGCGGCAATCGTCGCAAGCAACGGCATTGCAACGACGATGTACCAACGCCGAATCAACACATCGAGATAGAAACGCAGCGGTGATTCCATAAAAAGTTCTCCACGAAGGACACCAAGGCACACGAAATTCTTTGATCTTTATTCGTGACCTTCGTGTCCTCAGTGGACGCGTATTGTTTACGGGCACACCTGGAACGCCGTAGCAGGACCACCTGTGCCATCGGGTTTACTGAACTCGGTTTCTTGTCGCGTGCTTGGATCAATCCAAAACACGCGCGCAAAGAATTGCATACAATCGCCCGCACCCGTGACGCGCCAATTTTCTGCCGAGGCGTGTTCGGATTGCCCCACAGGGAACGTGGTGTCCACTGGTGCAGTATCACCAAACGAATTGCGCTTGTCGGGTTCAAAGATGCGGATACGCCAGCGATACGCTTGAGGTGCGCCGGTGGTGTTCAAAAACGTGACCGTAAACTTGACGAATTGTCCTCGCTTGGGGTCTCTGGGTTCGACGCGAATCGCGAGCGCGTAAACACCGGGCGGCGCCGCAACCGTTGGCGATGCTGGGGGACGCGTGGGCGCGCGCGTAGCAGTTGGCATCGTGGAAGGCACAGTCACCGTAGGTTGTGGCACGGTCGGGCTTACGCCGAACGGTGGTTGAACGACTGGAGTCGGAATCGGTGTGGGCTGTACTGCGGCTGGCACAACGACAATCGTCACCAACACAGGATCGCTCGCTACACCCGAGGCGTTGTACGCGCGCACGCCAATCGTGTGTTGACCCGGCGTGGCTTTCCAGCGCTGAATGAGGTTGAACAGCGTTTGCCCTTGCGGAACGGGTGATACATCGGTAGCGACTGTCGCGCCATTTACCAACAATTCCACTCGCACCACACCCTTGGGATCGGTCGAAGTGGATTGAATTTGAATTTCCTCGCCTTCGCTGAATTGCGCGTTGTTGGTCGGTGAAACAATCGTCACCTTGGGTTTGGTCGGCGCACCGAGACCGACAAGATTAGTCACAGTGCTCAAATCGCATGCCAACACACCCACGCTGGCGAGAATGAGCAACAGCAACATTGCGCGAATGAATTTTGAATGCATACGCAACTCCCTGACGACGAATGACCAAAGACGAAAGACGAATGCTCGTTCGTCTTTCGTCCTTCGTCTTTCGTCCTCCGTCCTTCGTCTTTCATCACCACGCCGATAATAGCATACATCGCCAAGCAGGGCAAATTGTCGTGAAGAATGAATCATCAGTAAATTGCGCAATTCACCAAATCGGCGTATAATGAAAGTGCACTTGCGGAATGCTCTGGTGTCATTGCGAAGAAGCATGTCACGAGCATGTATGCATCTAATTTCACATCACTCGCAGCGACATACCGAGTCTAACGCAAGACCCAAGTCGAAGGAGGGAAAAGGCAACGACGTGGTTTCTTTTGCCGATTCTGTTCTTTGGCTTGGGTTTTTTATTGGGAGATTTGAGATTGGAGATTAGAGATTGGAGATTGGAGATTAGAGATTGGAGATTGGAGAGAAAATGGACAGAGTGACTTTTCCTACCACTTCATCGTTGTTCGATCCCGCACACGACGTATATCGTTACGAGCCGCGTGCGCTGGATGCTATCTTCAAACCGAAAAACGTCGCGATCATCGGCGCGACAGAAACACCCGGTTCGGTGGGACGCACGGTGCTATGGAATTTGATTAGCAATCCGTTTGGTGGCACAGTGTTTCCTGTGAATCCTAAACGCTCTGGTGTTTTGGGTATCAAAGCGTATCCCACCATCAAGGATGTGCCAGAGAAAATTGATTTGGCGGTGGTGGTGACGCCGCCCCCTACTGTGCCCGGCATCATCAAGGACTGCGTGGACTTGGGTGTGCCTGGAGCGATTATCATCTCAGCCGGATTCAAGGAAATCGGTCCTGAAGGCGCGGCACTGGAACAAAAGATTTTGGAGATTGCGCGCGGCGGCAATTTGCGCATCATCGGTCCCAACTGTCTGGGTGTGATGAGCACGGTGAGTGGACTGAACGCCACATTTGCGGCGGGAATGGCGCGCGCCGGCAACGTAGGATTCATCAGCCAAAGTGGCGCGCTGTGCACCGCGATTCTCGACTGGAGTTTTGAAGAGAACGTTGGCTTTTCGCACTTTATCTCCATCGGTTCGATGTTGGATGTGGACTGGGGCGATTTGATTTACTATCTCGGTGATGATCCGCACACGCAAAGCATCGTGATTTATATGGAGACGATTGGTAACGCGCGTTCGTTCTTGTCTGCCGCGCGCGAGGTCGCCCAAGTCAAACCGATCATCATCATCAAGCCAGGACGCACCGAAGGCGCCGCCAAAGCCGCCGCATCGCACACGGGTTCGTTGACCGGCAGTGATGAAGTGCTCGATGTCGCGTTCAAACGTTCAGGTGTGTTGCGCGTCAACAGCATCGGCGATTTGTTCGCGATGGCAGAAGTGCTTGCCAAGCAACCGCGTCCCAAGGGACCACGCTTGACGATTGTGACGAACGCCGGTGGTCCAGGCGTACTCGCCACCGATGCATTGCTGACCAGTGGCGGCGAACTGACACCACTCTCCGAAGAGACGATGCGCGCGTTCAACGAGTTTCTGCCGCCCGTGTGGAGTCACAACAACCCCGTGGACATCATCGGCGATGCGACACCCGAACGCTACGCCAAAGCGTTGGAGACTGCCGCCAAGGATCCAAACAGCGATGGCATCCTCGTCATCCTCACGCCGCAAGCGATGACCGATCCTACCGCCACAGCCGAAAAACTCAGACCATACGCCACCAGCACGGGCAAACCGGTGTTGGCGAGTTGGATGGGTGGCAAAGAAGTCGCGGCTGGGATTGCGATTTTGAATCGCGCCAGCATTCCCAGTTTTGAATATCCTGACGATGCTGTGCGGATGTTCAGTTATATGTGGCAGTACTCACAAAACTTGCGCAGTTTGTATGAAACGCCAACTCTGTCACCGCACTGGCGCGGGAACGGTGCCGCGTCTTCGTTCGAGGAAGGTGAAAAGATCATTGCACAAGTGCGCGCGTCAGGTCGCACGATTCTCACCGAGTTTGAATCCAAGCAACTCCTCGCCGCGTATCACATTCCGACAGTCGAAACGCGCATCGCCACCGATAGTGAGCAAGCCATCGAGCATGCGCGCGCCATCGGTTTTCCTGTCGTCCTCAAACTGTACTCGGAGACGATCACGCACAAGACCGATGTCGGTGGTGTGATGCTCAACTTGAAGGATGCCGATGCGGTCAAACAAGCATTCGACGCCATCAAAAAATCGGTGAGTGAAAAAGTAGGCGCAAAACACTTTCAAGGTGTGACCGTCCAACCGATGATCAAACTGGACGGCTACGAATTGATTTTGGGAAGTAGCGTGGATCCGCAATTTGGTCCCGTGCTCTTGTTCGGTTCGGGTGGACAGTTGGTCGAAGTGTTCAAGGATAGCGCGCTCGGCTTGCCGCCGCTCACCACGACACTCGCGCGACGAATGATCGAACAAACGAAAATCTTCAAGGCACTCAAAGGCGTACGCGGACGCAAACCGATTGATCTTGCCGCGCTCGAAACGCTGATGGTGCAATTCAGCCAACTCGTCGCCGAACATCGCTGGATCAAAGAGATTGACATCAACCCGTTGCTCGCTGCGCCTGAACGACTCATTGCGCTGGACGCGCGCGTAGTGCTCCACGATCCCAACACTCCCGAAGACGCGTTACCGCAACTCGCGATTCGACCGTATCCGAGTCAATACATCAAAGTTGTGCAAGCCAAAGACGGCACGCCTCTCACCTTGCGCCCGATTCGTCCCGAAGATGAACCACTCATCAGCAAATTCCACGAGACACTTTCGGATCGCAGTGTGTACTTGCGCTACTTTAGCCCGCTGATATTGTCCGAACGCGTCACGCACGAACGCTTGGCGCGCGTCTGCTTTGCGGATTACAATCGCGAAATCCCGATTGTGGTCGAACGCGAAGGACAAATCATCGCAGTCAGTCGGTTGAGTCGGTTGCAACACCCTGACACTGCGCGCTTTACAATGCTGGTGAGCGATCGGTTTCAGGGTCAAGGGTTGGGGCATATCATTATGCAACATCTCTTGGAGATTGCGCGGGAAGAAAAGTTAAAGCGCGTTGTGGCACACATCCTCGCTGAAAATACTACGATGCAACGCTTGTGCCAAAAGTATGGCTTTCAACTCACACCGTTGGAGAAAGGATTCGTCAGAGCAGAAATCAACTTGTAGGACGAATGACAAAAGACGAAGGGCGAAAGACCTTCGTTCGTCCTTCGTCTTTCGTCTTGAGGAGGGAGAGAATGCAATACACCCATCTTGGGCGCACAGGGTTGTTGGTCAGTCGCCTCTGTCTAGGCACGATGAATTTTGGTCCACACACCAGCGAACGCGATGCGTTTGCGATAATGGACAAGGCATTGGAACTTGGCATCAACTTTTTCGATACGGCGAATGTGTACGGACGCAAAAAGGGCGAAGGGATCACCGAACAAATTATCGGACGCTGGTTTGCGCAAGGTGGCGGTCGCCGCGACAAGGTGGTGCTAGCAACCAAAGTGTACGGCGGAATGGGCGACTGGCCCAACGAATCGAAATTGTCCGCATTGCACATTCGCCGCGCGTGCGAGGATAGTTTGCGTCGTTTGCAAACCGATCACATTGATCTCTACCAAATGCATCACATTGATCGTGCCACACCTTGGGAAGAAATTTGGCAAGCGATGGAGGTGCTGATTCAACAAGGCAAGGTGATCTACGTTGGCAGTAGCAATTTTGCCGGTTGGCACATCGCGCAGGCAAACGAAACCGCGCGGCGACGCAATCTGCTGGGACTCGTCTCGGAGCAAAGTATCTACAACCTGACCGCGCGTACTATCGAACTCGAAGTGATTCCCGCGTGCCGCGCCTATGGAATGGGTTTGCTCCCTTGGAGTCCACTCGGTGGCGGAATTCTGGGTGGCGCGCTGCAAAAATTCACCGAAGGTCGTCGCGCCGAAGAGTCGCGTGTCAAAGTCATCGAAAAATTCCGCACTCAACTGGAACAGTACGAAACGCTGTGCCGCGCAATTGGCGAAACACCCGCCGATGTGGCGTTGGCGTGGCTCTTACGTAACCCAGTGGTCACTGCCCCGATTATCGGTCCACGTACGATAGAGCAACTCACGAGCACTCTGCGCGCGCTCGAATTGAAACTTGACGACGACATCGCACAACGTCTTGATCAGATTTTTCCCGGACCTGATGGCGAAGCCCCCGAAGCGTCCGCGTGGTAAGGATAGCGTATGGCATACAGCATCACCAAAAAGTGTACCGCGTGCGGAATGTGTATCAACAAATGCCCTTGCCATGCTATCTACGTCACAAGTGCCAACGTGTACGCGATTGACCCAGCGCTGTGTACCGAATGCATTGACCTGCCACGTTCCTGTTGCCAAGCGGTGTGTGCCGCGCGCGCCATCCAACCTGATCCCGCACATCGCGAAACCCCAGACGAGTTGTGGACAAAGCGACGTACACAGCGCGCCACTCCTAGTCTCCATAGAGACTAACGTATTCACTCATCACAAAAAATGTTAACAGTTGGCATTGATCTCGGAATCAAAACAACGCGCGCAGTCATTCTCGACGATGACCAGATCGTTGCGCAAAGTGCTGTGCTCACGGGTTGGGAGCCGCAACACGCCGGCGAGAACGCGCTCGCTACCGCGCTCGACGTGGCGCGTCGCGCGCGCGGTGACCTTGCGCGCATCGTCGCGACGGGTGCTGGGCGACAGGCATTCTCACTCGCGGCACACCACGTCACCGAAATCACCGCTGATGCGCGCGCCCTCGCGTTCTTGCATCCGCACGTGCGCGCGGCGATTGACGTGGGCGCGGAAGAAGCGCGCGCGTTCAAAATCGCTAGCGATGGGCGCGTGCTGGATTTTGCTGTGAACGAAAAATGCGCGGCAGGCGCGGGTGTGTTCATCGAAACAATGGCGCGCACACTCGAAGTGTCGCTCGACGAAATGAGCGCGCTGGCACACCAAGCCACCGGCGCGGTGACACTCAATTCACAGTGCACTGTGTTCGCCGAATCCGAAGTCGTGTCGCTGATTCACGCGCAAACGCCGCGCGCGGAAATTGCGCGTGCTGTCTTTGCCTCCATCGCCGCGCGTGTTGCCACGTTGGCGCGACGCGTGGGCATCGAAGCAGAGGTAGCAATCGTCGGTGGACTCGCGCATAGCACGGGATTCGTGGACGCGCTTGCGCGCGAATTGGGAGTGAAGGTACTCGTACCAAACGAACCCGCGTTCATCGGCGCGCTAGGCGCGGCGTTGATCGCAAGGGACTCGCAATGACACAAGAATTTTGGCGGTGGAAAGAATACACCTGGCGCGCGCCCGATGTGTCGTGGGAGCGCGGCAAAATCATCACGGCGGGCGTTGACGTTGGCTCGGTGAGTACGCAAGCCGTCGTGATGGTGGACGGCAAATTGTTTGCGTTCGCCAATCGGCGCACCGGCTTTAGCAGTCCCGATAGCGCGCGTCGCGCGATGGAAAGCGCGCTCGAAGGCACGGGGTTGAGCATCGAAAAAATTCACTACATCGTGGGCACTGGTTACGGACGCGTCAATGTGCCGTTCGCGCACAAGACGATGACGGAAATCGCGTGTCACGCGCGCGGCGCGCATTTTCTCTACGGCGATTCGGTGCGCACCGTGCTCGATATGGGTGGACAAGATTGCAAAGCAATCAAGGTGGACGCGCAGGGGCGCGTGGTCAATTTCTTGATGAACGACAAATGCGCGGCGGGAACAGGACGCGGCTTGGAAGTCATCGCCGATTTGCTCCAAGTGCCCATCGAAGAAATGGGTGAACTATCGTTGCAAGTCGAACGCGAACCTGAACCGGTGTCGAGTATGTGTGTAGTGTTTGCCAAATCCGAAGCACTCGGTTTGCTACGCAAGGGGTGGAAGAAAAACGAGGTGCTCGCGGCATACTCGCGCGCGATGGCATTGCGCGTGGCGGCGTTGTTGCGACGCATCGGGATTGAAAAAGAATTCGTGATCACCGGTGGCATCGCGAAAAATATCGGCATTGTCACGCGCTTGGAAAAAGAACTGGGCATCACCGCGCGCAAACCGAATTTCGATACGCAAATCGCCGGCGCCGTCGGCGCGGCGTTGATTGCCAAGACGCTGCTAGAAGAAAAAGGAAAGAGGGAACGAGCAATTCGGTCTTGAGTACTTGGGCTAGTCACTGGTGGTACGGTAGCAGTGCATTGAGCGCAGGCGAATAAATTCACGCCAACAACGCCCAGAAGTCCGCCGAAGGGCGGGCTTGGGGGCGTTGTCGCGGCGACTTAGTCGCCAACCACCGACTTGGCACCAGCCCTGATGCCCCGCGATCGCTCTCTTGACAGTTTTGCCGAATCGTGTACAATTATATCTGGTCTAGACCGGTTATGACCAGTTGGAGTCGCAATGACGCGTCTACAGCGTAACCACCCCCTCCCCTTGTATGCCCAACTGCGCGATACCCTGCGCGCCGATTTGCTCAATGGGCGTCTGCGCGCGCACGAACAACTCCCCTCCGAACGCGAATTGTGTGCGCGCTTTCACGTTAGCCGAATGACGGTGCGCCAAGCCCTCCTCGAC
>JAOACU010000112.1 GCA_026417715.1 Anaerolineae bacterium
CGCATCCACTCGTTGCTTCGATTCGCGAAGCCGAAGAGTACGAAGGCGGCGAAGGTGTGACAATTGCCAAGTTGGTGAGTCGTGCTTAAAAAACGAGACGCCTCCACGAGGCGTCTCAGCATTTCTAGAGTTTTTTTCTCCACGAAGGACACGAAGAAACACCAAGATTTTTTCGTGATCTTCGTGTTCTTGGTGGATGTTAATCCTTGTTCCGCACAAGGTCTATTCGGCGGTTGCCGTTTCGGGTTCGGGTGTTTGATCGGGTGTCGCGATACGTTTCTCGCGCAAACGCGCCGCTTTGCCCTGACGACCACGCAAATAGTACAACTGCGCGCGACGAACGTGCGTGTGTCCCGCGACTTCGACTTTTTCGATGCGTGGCGAGTGAACGGAAAACGTACGCTCGACGCCAATCCCGTGCGACGCAATGCGACGCACAGTGAAACTCGCGTTCGCACCCTTGCCTTTACGGAGGCGCATCACCGTCCCCTGAAAAACCTGAATGCGCTCGCGATCACCTTCGATGATGCGGATATGCACTTTGACGCGATCACCAGGACGCAACTGGGGGATATTCGGATTCGGTTCACGTTTAGCAATGGCATTGACGAGATTCATTGTGGCTCGCTTTCTAGAAGTATTCAGTGTTTAGTGTTCAGTATTCAGTGTGCAGAACGGGCGGGATTATAACACGGAAAATGGAATTGCGCAAAATCAAACCCCAGCGTCGTTATCGCCGGGGTTGGGATGCCGAGCCAGGGACTTGAACCCTGATGGACTCTCGTCCACACGCCCCTGAAACGTGCGCGTCTGCCAATTCCGCCAGCTCGGCGTTCTAAAAACGATTGTATGCGAATCGCGGTTTTTGTCAATTCCTAATTTTCACGTCTCACCTTTCACGTCCCACACCTCACATCTCACATTTCACGCCTCACGTTTTACAATTCACGCCTCACGAATTACTGATGATTCACGTCTCACGTTTCACGTCTCACTTCATCTTACCACTTGCCGATTCCAACGCCACACCTGTCAACGTTGGTGGCAAAGGCGCGGCGCTCGCGCGTCTTGTGCGCGCGGGCTTGCCTGTGCCCGATGGTTTTCACATCACCACAGCGGCGTATCGCGAATTCATCACCGCAAACGATTTGACGACGCGCCTTGATGCCGCGCTCACATCAACATCATCGTTCGATGTTGCCGCGCAGACGATTCGCGCGCTGTTCACGCGCGCGTCAATCCCGCGCGCGCTCGCGTTGGCGATTGAGGAGGCGTATCGCGCGCTCAATGGTGCTGTCGCCGTACGCTCATCAGCAACCGCCGAAGACCTACCGCATCTCTCGTTCGCGGGTCAGCAAGAATCGTTTTTGAATGTGCGCGGCACCGAGACGGTGTGCGATGCGGTCAAACGATGCTGGGCGTCGTTGTGGAACGCGCGCGCGCTCAGTTACCGCGCGCAACATCGTATCGAACATCACACCGTTGCGATGGCAGTGCTCGTGCAAACGATGATTCCCGCTGAGGTCGCGGGCGTGTTGTTCACCGCGCATCCGATCACGGGCGCGCGCGATTGCATCGTCATCAACGCAACATGGGGCTTGGGCGATGCACTGGTGAGTGGGCACATCACACCCGATACATTCGTGGTCGAAAAAACATCGGGGCGCGTCATCGAACGCGAGGTGGTGGACAAGTCGGTGATGAATGTGTGCGCAGATGAGGGCATCGTCACGCAAGACGTTCCTGCACATTTGCAACACGCGCCAACGCTGAACGATGCGCAACTCGTCGAACTCACGCGACTCGCGGTGCAAATTGAACAACTCTTTGGAATGCCGATGGATGTCGAATGGACGCTCGCGCGCAATCAGTTCGCGATTGTGCAGGCGCGTCCGATTACGACGTTGTGAACACGTAGGGGCGAGTCACCGACTCGCCCCTACTTATTCGCCCAGAATTTGCACGATGAGTTTGCGCGTGCGCGGACGTGTGTCGAAATCGCAGAACACGATTTGTTGCCACGTGCCGAGTGTCAACTCGCCGTTCACGAACGGCACGGTGAGCGATGGACCCATCAGCGCGGCGCGAATGTGCGCGTGTCCGTTGTCGTCGTGCCAACGCAAGTGATGACGATACGCGCGATCGGGTGGCGTAATGTCGTCGAGGACGACGCGCAAATCGTGAATCACGCCGTCCTCGAATTCAATCGTCGTGATGCCACCTGTCGAGCCGGGGCAAAAAATCGTCACGATGCCCGAAGCGAGTTTCGATTCTTTGACCGCGCGCGCAACCGCGTCGGTGATGTCTTGCACATCGTAATCGCCGCGTGTACGGAGTTGCAATTCGCGGGTGACAATCATCCCCACCTCAAAAATGCCAAATGTGCCAAACGAGCCAAACCCGCCAAAAAATATTTGGCACGTTTGGTTATTTGGCATCTTTGGCACGTTTGATTTTCTCCAACACCCGCCAGGGTGTTAGCGGAAACTCATCGAACCACACACCCGTTGCATCGTGCACCGCCGCGATGATCGCAGCGGCGAGTGGAATGAACGGCATCTCCGCCATCCCACGCACGCCCCAAGGTCCATCGCTATCAGGATATTCGAGAATCACCGAGTCCACACGTTCGGGCACATCGAGAACGCCAGGGATTAAGTACGTACTAAGATTCGGTGTTAGTACGTAACCGTCTTTGGTGATAAAATTCTCCTGAATCGTCCAGCCCTGCGCTTGTACTACTGCCCCTTCGATTTGTCCTTCGATCATTCGCGGGTTGACCGCTTTGCCCACATCGTCCGCGCACGTCACACGCACCACGCGCACGAATCCTGTTTCGGTGTCCACTTCCACTTCGACGGCTTGTGCGACGTAACCGTACGCGATGTTGGGTTTCGATTTGCCGGTTTCTGGGTCAAAGTTCGTGGTTTTGGGCGCAAGGTATTTGTATTCCGCGATGGCAGGGCGTTCCTCATCGTGCCATTTTTTCAATGCGAGTTCGCACGCGCCCTTGACCGCGTTCCCGCCGATGTATGTCATTCGCGACGCGGACACACTGCCCGAACTTTCAGTCATTGCCGTGTCCGCGACACGCATTTCGATTTTTTCGATAGGTACGTTGAGCGCATTCGCCGCGATTTGCGCGAGCACCGTGTGCGCCCCTTGTCCGACTTCTGCCGCCGCGTGATACACAATCACTTGTTCGATTTCCGCGCCGCCGTGCAATTCAACCTTTGCCCACGCGTTTTCTTGATAGCCGAACGAAAAGCCGATGTTTTTGAGTGCACAGGCAAAACCCACACCGACCGCCGACCGCCGACCGCTGACCGCTGATTGCTGACCGCTGACGGCTGATCGCTTGCTCCACCCAAATTTCTCCGCACATTCCGAAACGACTTGCGGCAAACTCACTGTGCCACCCGGCAACGGTGTTTGCGTCGAGAGCAACGATCCTTCGCGCAAAACATTTTTGAGGCGCAATTCGACCGGGTCCATTCCCAGTTTTTCCGCCAGTTTGTTGATTTGTGTCTCGGCGGCAAAGTGCGCTTGCGGCGCGCCAAAGCCACGAAACGCGCCAGTCACGATGTTGTGCGTCGCCACCGTGTACGCATCCACGCGCACGTTTGGAATTTCGTACGGACCCGCCGCGCCGAATGCCGCATTGCCCAACACCTTTGCCGAAGTGTACACGTAAGGTCCCGCATCGGAGATGATTTGAATTTGCGCGGCGACGAGTTTGCCATCGCGCGTTGCGCCAAGTTTGTGCTTGATCCACATCGGATGGCGTTTGTGATGCCCGATGATGCTCTCTTCGCGCGACCAAATGATTTTCACCGGGCGTCGCAATTTGTACGCGGCAAGCGCGAGGATGATTTGCACGCTCATATCCTCACGCCCACCGAACGCGCCACCCACGTTCGGATAAATCACGCGCACTTGATCAAGAGGCAACGCCAACGCATGCGCGATTTGCGACTGGTCTTCGTGCGTCCACTGCCCACCAACGATGACCGTCACGCGTCCTTGCTCGTCAATGTACGCGACACCGGCTTCGGGTTGCAAGTACGCGTGTTCTTGATACGGCGTGTGATATTCACTCTCGACGATGACATCGCACTGCGCGAATCCCTGCTCCACATCGCCCTTGCGAATCGGGATGTGTTTGATGATGTTGCCAGGGTAATGCGGGTGCACTTGGTACGCGCCGGGTTTCATCGCTTCGCGCGGATCGGTGATGGGCGGTAGGTCTTCGTACTCGACCTCGATGAGGTCGCGCGCGTGTTCGGCTTGCTTTTCGGTTTCGGCGACCACCAGCGCGACTTTTTCGCCGACCCAGCGAATCTCGTCGTTGTTGAGCACGGGCGCGTCTTTGGCGCCGAGTCCGAATTCGTTCACTGGCACATCGCGCGCGGTGAAGACGTACACGACGCCGGGCGCGGCTTGCGCCTTCGAGATGTCGAGTCGTTTGATGCGCGCGTGCGGTCGTCGCGCAAACAGCACTTTCATCCAAAGTTGTCCCGGAATGTTCACATCGCCGGGAAAGAGCGCGTCGCCCGTCACTTTGGCGCGCGCGTCGAGTCGGGTGAGAGATTGTCCGAGAGTCATAGTTACTCCAGTAGGACAGTATTCAGTGTTCAGTAGGACAGTGTTCAGTGGGACAGTGTTCAGTGAGACGGTTATGTGACGACGATGGCTTGTTCTTTCAACACTTGTTCCCACAAGCGGTTTCTGCTCGACTTTGACAAAGCCCTATGCTTACACCTGTTGCTCTCCCAACAACAACCGATACAACGTACGCGTTGCCAAGAGATTCGCACTCACCACGCCGAGCGCGCGTCCTTCTTTCGACAGAACCGGCAACGCGGAAATGTCATGTTGCTCCAACAACGTGACCGCTTCCAAGATGCTATCCTCAGGACCGCAGGAGACGATTTGGCGCGTCATCACATCATCCACCTTCACGCCCTCGATGGTGCCGCGCGCGGCGGCTTGGGTAATGTCCCAGTCGGTCACGATGCCGACGACGCGACCATCAGGCGCGAGGACGGAGAGAATATCCGTGTTCTTTTCGATGAGCACGCGCGCGGCGTCTTGCACACTCGAACCGAGTGGTGTAGTTGCCATCTCGACCATCACATCGCGCACCACGCGCAAACTCTCCTTGCTGACGATGCGGCGGATGCTGATACGTTCAGCGACTTGACACGGGAGCGCGTCTTCATCGGCGATCAAACCATCCACCAACTCGATCATATTGCGGCGAATGACTTCATCGCGTTTTTTCTCGGCAGCGATGCGACGCTTTTCGGCGAGTTCTGCAAATTCGCGCGCGTGATCGTTCAACCATTTTTCGACAGCGGCGCGATTGCCCAGCATCTCGTTCGGGATGCGCAACTCGGCAGGTGTGGGGATGAGGCGTTCGTGCGCGGCAAAGATCACGCCACCCGAATTGACCAAAAAATCGGTAGCGATGAGTGTGCCACGTTCTTGATACACTTGGCGTTCCATTCGTCGCCGCGCGGCTTTGCGTTTCGGATCGGGTGAGTAGGTGTTCGCGCCTTCGATGATCATCGTCCAATGTCCGGCTTTGGCGACGGTCATCGAAGGATTGGACGATTCGTCCACATCGAGATAATTCGCTTTGGGCGCGGCGGGAATCAGCGCGAACGCGCTCTCGCGCAACAAATCGTCGCGCGCGCTAGAAAACTTGAGCGCGGGACAATCGTCGGTGGGCAAATCGGGATGCGCGAGAAAGTACGGCTTGGTCACTAGCGGATTCTTTTCGCGCAGCGCAAGCAACAAGCCAACGTCCAAGCCGGTCTCGCAGAACAAGTATCCCGACGCGTCGCTGATGCCGATGATGCGTGGCGCGCTGCCTGTGCGTTGTTGCATCTCCAAAATGAATCGTGCGAAACCTGCGCCGACCGCGCCGAAACCTTGAATGATACACGTCACTTCATTCCACGCGGGAATCTGTAGGTTGCGAAACTGTGGCAACACGCGCAAGCGATGCGCCTCACGATACAACGTTTCGAGCGCGATGACACAACCGCCTGCCGCCGCGCCCAACTGATCAATTCGATTGCCACCCATTTCCGCCGGTTTGGATACGACGGCATCCAAACCGTTTTCGATGGCAATCGTTTTCATATCTTGATCGTTCGTACCCACGTCGGGACCGGGGTTGTACAATCGCACATAGCGACGCAAGAGATGCGCAAAGCCGCGAATGACCGCCGTGTGTTCGGCTGGCGAAAGCGTCGTACTCGCAACGATGCCGGATTTTCCACCACCGTACGGCAAATCGGCGGCGGCGTTCTTGAGTGTCATTCCGCGCGCGAGATTGTGAATCGCCGCAGGCGTCACATCGAGCGAAAGGCGAATGCCGCCCATCGAAGGCAAGCCCATCGCCACGTTGTCCACCACCAGATAGCCACCGATCTCTTGCGGCTCGCGCTCGTTCCACATACACGCCACCAAGCGCGGACCCAAATTGTCCACCTCGATTCCGAGACGATGCAACAACTCGACATCTTGCGATGTGAATTCCAGATAACACAAACCATTGTCTTCGATGCGACGCGTTTGCCACACTTCGTTGGGTAGCACATCGCGCAAAAATTCGTTCATTCGTTTAGGCAACATTGCCCCTCCTTTTTCGTCTTTTGTCTTTTGTCGTTCGTCGTCCGTCGTCCGTCAACCGTTCTTCGTTCGCAAGTACTCGTCTATCGCGCGCGCGACGAATCGTCCAGCGGCAACCGCTGTAACGATCAAATCCGCACCGTGCACATCATCACCCGCCGCAAAAATTCCTTCCAGTGTCGTGCGTCCTGTCTCCTCCGATTCGACCTTGAAGATGCCGGGTGCCGTCGTCTTGAGCACGGGTACTTGGTTGGGAATCAACGGGTCGCCCTCGTAACCAATCGCCAAGACGACTGTATCGGCGGGGACGATAAAGTTGGAACCGGGAATCGGAATGCGCAGGCGCGATGGTTTGCGTTGTGGTTGATCACTCGGCTTGGAGCGCATCCGTTGCATTTCGATTTGTCGTACGCGTCCTTGCTCATCGCCGATAAAGCGGACGGGCGTCGCCAAAAATTCATAGTGCACGCCTTCGGCGCGCGCATGCGCATACTCTTCTTCGCGCGCGCGCATCTCGAACAGAGTGCCGCGATAGTAATTCACCACTGAACCGTTCGTGATACCTTGTTGCACTTGCAAACGTCGCGCCGTGCGTACGCAATCTACCGCCGTGTCGCCGCCGCCAATCACCACGACTCTTTCACCGACTTGCAACGGCTTACGCATCCACGCGGGCAATTCGTCAAGTGGCACATTGCCGCGCGCCAAAAATTCTTTGGCTTGGTAAACTCCCTGCAAATCCTCGCCGGGCAACTGAATGTGACGACTCATCGGCGCACCAATGCCGAGAAACACTGCATCGTACTGCCGATACAAATCATCGAACGGAATGTCTTGTCCCACGCGCGTATGGCAAACGAATCGAATGCCCAACGATTCGAGATACGCGATTTTTTCGTTCACGATGTGTTTATCGAGTTTGAAACTGGGGATGCCGTACCGCAACAAACCGCCGGGCAGGGGCCAGTCTTCGTACACAACGACGGCGTGTCCGAGTTTGGTCAGTTCTTCGGCGACAGCCAGCCCCGCGGGACCGCTACCGACAATCGCCACGCGACGCCCAGAGGGTGGAGCAAGTTGAGGACGCGGGAAACTTTGGCGTTCGCGCTGCCAATCGGAGCAAAACGCTTCCAACTTGCCAATGTTCACTGGACGATCGTAACCACCAACGGTGCACGATCCTTCGCACAAAATTTCTTGCGGGCACAAGCGTCCACAAATTTCGGGCAAGTTCGATGTGGCGCGAAAAATGTTCGCCGCGTCTTCATAGCGTCGCTCTTCGATTGCCAAGAGTGCAGTGGGAATATCGTTGTGCAAGGGGCACGCGACGATGCACGGTTCGGGTTTGGGGCAGTGGATACAACGCGTGGCTTCGATAATCGCTTGCTCTTCACTGTATCCTAAAAAGACCGGGCGAAAATTTTTGACGCTTTCCTCTGGCGATTGTTCGGGTGGTGGCACAGGCGGAATATTCACACGTTCGCGCCGACTCGGATCGAGCCAGAGCGAATCGGGATCATCCAGCAGAGTTACGTCGGGCATATTTCCTCTCTCCTTGAAATTGATGCTCTGGAGAAATTATACCAAAAATCTGCAATCCGTAAAGCGGACACTTGTTGACTTTGCCCAATGGGATTATAATTAGGGTAGAAAGAGAGAGTATCTATGATGCGCTTTGATCGTTTTACGGAACGCGCGCAAGACGCGTTTGCGCGCTCGCACGAAATTTTGCAACGCTATCGGCACGCGCAACTGGATGCAGAACATTTGTTGCTCGCGCTTTTGGAACAGACTGGCGGCGCAGTGCAGGCATTGCTTGATCGCGCGAACGTGGACGCGGATATGTTGCGTCAGCGCATTGATGAATCGTTGCAAAGTAGTTATCGCGGCTATTACAATCCGTACGGCGGGGGACAAGCCCAGGTGTATGTGACGCCGCGTCTCAAGCGCATTGTGGACATTGCGAACGAAGAAGCCACACGACTCAAAGACGATTATGTTTCGACCGAACATTTGTTGTTGGCAATGTCGCTCGATCGCGAAGGCGCGGCAGGACGTTTGTTGAACGAAGTCGGTTTGTCGCGCGATCGCATTTTGCAAATGCTTCCCGAAATTCGCGGTGGACGCCGCGTGACTGATCCTGGCGCGGAAGGCAAGTATCGTTCGCTCGAACGTTATTCGCGCGATTTGACCGCGCTCGCGCGCGAAGGCAAACTTGATCCCGTGATTGGACGCGATGAAATCATTTTGCGCGTCATCCAAGTTCTTTCGCGTCGCACCAAAAACAATCCCGTGCTGATTGGCGAACCCGGCGTTGGCAAGACCGCGATTGTCGAAGGGCTGGCGCAAAAAATCGTCGCGGGCGATGTGCCTGAGCCGCTGATGAATCGCCGCGTCGTGCAACTC
>JAOACU010000113.1 GCA_026417715.1 Anaerolineae bacterium
CGCTTGACGAGTTCGAGAATCGCAAGGAACGTGACGATGATTTCGATGCGCGTCTGCGCGCGTTCGAGAAGTTGCGTGAACGTGACCGACGCGTGTCGTGTCGTCCAATCGAGAATGCGCGTGATTTCTTGATCAATCGAAACAGCCAGCGGCACGGTGAGTGTGCCTTGTGGCAAAGTGGGACGCAAGCGCAACGCGCGCATCAGCGCGTTCGCCAAATCGTCAACCGAAACGCCTTCCAAGCGAAACGATGTAGGTTGGGGACGCGGCGGAGGCGCGCGGCGCGTGTAGGCGCGCCAACCGCGCTGCTCGCGCTCGCGCAAAAACGCGGCAACCTGCTTGAACATCTTGTACTCGCGCAACTGTCGCACCAAGTCGTCGCCCACATCTTCTTCCTCTTCGACGGAAGGTTTTTCGGGTTGCGGCAACAACATTCGCGACTTGATAAGAATCAGTTTCGCGGCGATAATGAGATAGTCCGCCAGTTGTGATAGCGCGATGTTGCCAGGACGACTGATGATGTCGAGAAATTGATCGGTCACTGCAACGAGCGACACGCGCGTAATGTCCAACTGCCGATGTTCGATGAGTTGGAGGAGCAGGTCGAGTGGACCCTCGAATTCGGGAAGTCGGAAGGAGTGCATTGGAGATTAGGGATTGGAGATTGGAGATTAGAGATTAGAGATTGGCAATCTGCAATCTAAAATCTGCAATCTGCAATCGGATTATACTTGGATTCGTGGATGGTGCAAGACGCGTTGATTCAAATCGAAAATGTGACGCGCGCGTATGTGATGGGCGCGCGCACGTTATACGCTTTGCGCGACGTATCGCTGACGATTCGCGCGGGTGAGTTTGTGGCGATTGTTGGACCTTCGGGTAGTGGCAAGTCCACCTTGCTGAATCTCATCGGTGGGATTGACAAGCCCAACAACGGACGTGTCTGCATCGCGGGCATCGAAATCAGCGCGTTGAATGAAAACGCGCTGGCACGCTGGCGCGGGGAACACATCGGCATCGTTTTTCAATTCTTTCAACTCTTGCCCACGCTCACCGCGCTCGAAAACGTGATGCTACCGATGGAACTGCGCAATGTGTTTCCGAACAATCGTCGCGCGCGCGCGATGGACGCGCTTGCGCGCGTCGGTTTGCAAGATCACGCGCATCAACTCCCCTCCGAACTTTCGGGTGGTGAACAGCAACGCGTGGCGATTGCGCGTGCACTCATCAACGACCCGCCGATTTTACTCGCTGATGAACCGACGGGTAATCTGGACACGCAGACGAGTGAACAGGTGTTGCAGTTGTTCAGCGAGTTGCATCGCGCGGGTAAGACGATTGTGTTAGTAACACACGAACAGCCACTTGCGCGCGCGGCATCGCGTATCGTGTTTATGCGCGATGGGCGTATTGTGAGTGAAGAGTGAAGCAGTGGGACAGTTGGGCAGTGGGACAGTGAGGCAGTGAGACAGTGGGACAGTGAGGCAGTTGGACAGTGAGACAGTGGGACCGTAAGGTAGTGAGACCGTGAAACAGTTTTCGGGATGGCAATGCGCGATCTTGACGGTGCTCCTCGTCTGTGTATGTTGTATGTTCGCTGGCGTGGGAGCGGTGGTAACATACGTTCTGTGGGACGACGTATCGAGCGCGCGTGTGCCAACGATGGCAACGCCCACGCGCGTTGTCGCTACAAGTTCAAACGTGGGCGCGCCGATGTTCGCGCGCACGCCGACGCGCGTGGCGAATCCGTACCAAGTGGTCATTCCCACGCCCACCGCGCCACCCCTGAATGCTCCCATCGCGTTTACGAGTGAGTTTCGGGTTGTGACGTACGATGTGAGCGGAAAAACGATCAACGAAATCAGCAAATCGTTAGAAGCCAACGCGATGCCGGACCCTGCTGAACCCGGCAGTCGCTACTACGCGCTGACACGCTGGCAGTTGGCAAGCGATTGGGCAATGCGTCCATCGTTGCGCGGGTGCGAAGTCGTTGATGGCAAAGTGATGGTGGCAATTACAATGACGTTGCCCGCGCTCGTGACGCCGAATGTGCCTACGGATGTTCGCCAGCGCTTTGATACGTTTATGGAAAAAACTGTGTTACACGAAAGCGATCACGTTGAAATCACTCTGCGCGGCGCGCGCGAATATCAACGCGCGCTGAGCCATCATCCACCTGCATCGAACTGTGACATTCTCAAATCGCAATTGAACACCTTGTTCCGTCAGAACTTTGATGCGATCCAACGCGCCAATCGCGAATACGATGCCAAGACGCAACACGGTCGCACGCAAGGCGCGGTGTTTCCGTAAGCAGTAGGCAATACGCAGTAGGCAGTAGGCAGGCAATCTCCAATCTCCAATCTCTAAAATCTCCTCTGCCTATTTTGGGAGATGAACAAATGTTGCTCGCCGCTGGTTTGAGTATGGAAATCGTTTATATCTTGCTCGCGCTCTTGATTGCGCTGACGATACACGAGGCAAGTCACGCACTTGCCGCATTGGTGCTAGGCGATTCCACGCCCAAAGAGATGGGACGACTTTCGCTGAATCCGTTCGCGCATCTCGATCCGTTGGGCGCGCTGATGATTTTGTTCGTGGGCTTGGGCTGGGGCAAGCCCGTGATGATCAAAGCCGAACGATTAAAACCAGGTCCACAAATCGGAATGGCACTAGTGGGCATTGCGGGACCACTCTCGAATCTTGTGCTAGCGATACTCGCTAGCATCCCACTACGCTTTCACTGGGTTTCACTCTTGCCCGAACGATTCATCGAGACAGAACTTTTTCCCGCCGAGTTTCAATTCTTTTCGATTGGACGCGTGTTGCTCTACCTTGTCTTCATCTCGATTGGGCTCACCGTGTTCAATCTCATTCCGATTAGCCCACTCGACGGTTCGCGCTTGTGGCAAATTCTTTTGCCTGCGCGCGTGTATCAACGATTCGCGCGTGTCGAAGTGATCGGCTTGGTGATTGTGATTGCGCTTGTACTCTCGGATCGTTTTCTGGAGACGAATATTTTGATGAGTGTGCTCGCGCCACCGATTCGATTCTTGTGGTGGCTGTTCGTCGGGATGGCGCCCCCATTTCCGCTGTGAGGTTAGGGTTGGTGTCCAGTCGGGATTTGGCGACTAGAAGTCGCCGCAACACCTACCCCAAGTCGCCCATTCGGCGACTACTTTAGCCCGCGTCGGCGGGCTTGGGGTTTTTGTCGTGGCGAATTGATTCGCTCTTGTGAGGTCAACGATGCTTAAAACACACACGTGCGGTGAATTGCGGACTGAACACATCGGACAAACCGTGACGCTCGCGGGTTGGGTGCATCGGCGTCGCGATCACGGTGGGTTGATTTTCATTGACTTGCGCGATCACTTTGGCTTGACGCAAATCGTTTTCAATCCAAGCGTGTCATCCAGCGCGCACGAACGCGCGGCCGATTTGCGCGTCGAGTACGTGATTCGCGTCACGGGCCAAGTCGTTGCGCGCCCCGCTGGTCAAGAAAATCCCGCGCTTGCGACCGGCGCAATCGAAGTGAACGTAACGCATCTCGAAGTACTCAATCCTGCCAAGACGCCGCCGTTTTACATCAACGTCGAAGAAGATGTGGACGAGAGTTTGCGGCTCAAATATCGTTTTCTCGATTTGCGACGTGAGCGCTTGCAACGCAACCTGACGATTCGCCATCGCGCCATCAAGTTTATGCGCGATTATCTCGACGCGCGCGGCTTTATCGAAATCGAAACGCCGATTCTCATCAAGAGTACGCCCGAAGGTGCACGCGATTACGTTGTGCCGAGTCGTGTGCACCCCGGCAAATTCTACGCACTCCCACAATCGCCACAACAACTCAAGCAATTGCTGATGGTCGCTGGATTCGATCGCTACTATCAAATCGCGCGTTGCTTTCGTGACGAAGATTTGCGCGCGGATCGTCAACCCGAATTTACGCAACTCGATATTGAAATGGCGTTT
Organism: Anaerolineae bacterium; assembly: GCA_026417715.1. Classification (GTDB taxonomy): domain Bacteria; phylum Chloroflexota; class Anaerolineae; order UBA4142; family UBA4142; genus VGOB01. Next base: position 3,973 of record JAOACU010000113.1, read on the forward strand.
GTGGAACAAGACGATGTGTTGAATCTCGTCGAAGGTTGTTTCACTGAACTCGTGAAAACAGTCACGCCCCACAAACGCGTTCTTTCGCCCTTTCCGCGCCTAACGTACGATGAAGCGCTTGCGCGCTATGGTACCGACAAACCCGACTTGCGTTTTGGAATGGAACTTGTGGACGTGAGCGACATTGCGGGCAAAACGCAATTCCAAGTGTTTGCGAACACGGTTGCGCAAGGCGGGCAAGTCAAGGCGATTTGCGCACCCGGTTGTGCCACCTACACGCGCAAGCAACTCGATGACCTGACNAATTTCGCGCGCGCTAAAGGTGCGCAAGGTCTCGCTACCATCGCGCTCACTCCCGATGGCATCAAATCGCCGATTGCCAAATTTTTGACGGAAGGCGAAATGCGCGCGCTCATCGAACGCGTGGGGGCACAATCAGGGGATTTGATCTTGCTCGTCGCGGACAAATCCAAAGTTGTTGCAGACGCGCTTGGCGCGTTGCGGTTGCACTTGGGGCAACAGTTGAACCTTGCACCCAAAGATTTACTAGCGTTTGCGTGGGTCGTGGATTTTCCGCTCTTCGAGTGGAATGCGGACACGCAACGTTGGGAAGCCACGCATCACTTGTTCACGTCACCCAAGCCGAGCGATGTACCACTTTTGGACACCGACCCAGGTCGCGTGCGCGCGAACTGTTACGACTTGGTGTGCAACGGCTATGAACTCGCGAGTGGTAGCATCCGCATTCATCGTCGCGACATTCAAGAAAAAGTGTTGGAGATTTTGCAATACTCGCGCGACGATGCGTTCGCGCGTTTTGGGCATATGCTCACCGCGTTCGAGTACGGCGCACCGCCGCACGGTGGTATCGCGCCCGGTGTGGATCGCTTGGTGGCGTTGTTGTGTGACGAAGCCAGCATTCGCGAAGTGATCGCATTTCCCAAAACCACCGCTGCCACCGATTTGATGACCGATGCACCATCGGCAATCACGCCAGAGCAGTTGCGCGAATTGCATATCGCTGTCATAGACGAATGACGGAGGACGGACGACCGATGACGGAAGACAAACGCTTTCATTCTCCGTCCTCCGTCTTTCGTCCTCCGTCCAATTTGACTTTTGGGCGGTATCGTGCTAGCATCATAGCGCAACCCTGCAGTGTTCGTGATGCGTTTCTGGCGTTTGAGCCAACACGTATACATCGGGAGACGGTTCTGCGGAGAGCGCGCCCGCTCCTACGGGAGATCGGACCACTCGAAGAGTAGTCTCCCACCTGCGCAAGCGGGTTCACAACTCTGAACGCACACGGCACAGCGGGGCTTGCGTTTTTTACAAGACTACAACGAAAAAAACCAGGCTTTGCGCCTGGTTTTTTTTTCATTTTGGGAAAACCCTGTCCGAACTATTCGACGATGTTGATGTTAGTGCCTTCAATGTGTAGTTTGAACGTCCAAGGTTTATCGTTCGGGTTGGTCACACGGATAAAATAAGTGCCCGCGACTGGGAAACTCCCTACCCAGACCAAATCGTTTCCTGAGCATTTGCCTTGCTCACACACAGTCGGCTGAGGCATTCCACGTCCAACGAAGCGGTTTTCGGTAAAATTGATGGCTTGGTATGGATCAAAGACGGCAAACCATAGTCCCGAAACATTTCCATCGTAGAGAACAATCATCACGCGCGATTTGTCTCCGCCATAGTCAAACTTGTACCACATATCCGCCTTGGCGGGAATAGTCTGCTCGCGATTATCACGCACATAGACCGCCGTGAATGGCGAGTCGTTCTCGACCAAACGCGTAGGAGTGGGTGTCGGTACCATCGGTGACGGCGACGGTGATGCGATCACAACCGTCCCTGTAGTCGCAGTTGTTGGGGTGATGCTGGTTGTGGCGGAAGGTGCAGTAGGCAATGCTGTTGGCACACTCACAGGTTGTGACAATGCGGAAGGTGTTGGAGTAGGAATGCCATGCCACACGTTTTCACCAGTGACGAACAGCGAGAATGTCCTCCATACATTCGTTGGGTTGATGACCAACACAAAGTATGTGCCGTCAGCATGGAACGCGCCGCGCCAGATCAAGTCAGGCGAAGGACAACGACCTTCGTCACAGCGTACCATCGGACGAGTACCACGCCCAACGAATTTATCTTCCAGCGGATGGAAGGCTTGTGCCCAAGTGTAGACGCGAAACTCTAGTCCGATCAAACCACCGTTCGGAATGATGATGTCAATCGGCTTGTTGCCGCCGCCGTAGTTGAACATATACCAAAGCGATGCACCTGCAGGAATCCGATGTTGTCGAAAGTCGGCATAAACAGCGGTGAAAGGACTGTCGTTTGGGGGGCTGGCTTCTGGGGTTTGTGCCGATGAAGGCACAGAACCCAAACTCAACGCGAGCGCAAATGCCAACGCGACGAATGTCGCCATCAAGATTTTGATTTTCATTGATAAACCTCCTGAGGTTGACTCAAACACCTACAGTATAACACATTCGAGTCAAATCTCCCAATCACGAGTTAGGGTGATGAATCTCACTTGGGATTTTCTACGGAATTTTCGGAACGCGCTTTGGCGCGGTCTGCGCTCACCATACACGCCCAATTGTTATCTTTCCCCCAAATGACTTGCGAGCCACCGACCCAGAATGGATAATTGCAATCCCAACCGATCTTGATATCGCGTGCGGCAGTATTTTTCTCAAACCAGATATTCTTTGAAAAAGTCACCTCAAAGCAGTTGTTCGGCGAGCCGTAACAGGCGTTGCGGAAAAATTTAACATTATACGATGGTACACCACCATCGCCGTTGACATAGTAGCAGTTGCCACTGGCACGACACTCGTTGTCAATCAACACAATGTCCCTACAATCAATACAGACCCAGCCCGCCGTTTCGCAACCGCTATTGAAGAACCCTTTGCCTGTGGGTGATTTACAACTCCGATTGGCGTAATGAAAAGCATTGCCCATAAACTGAGTGCGTCGGATAGCCCGATTGTATGAGGACCAACCGGTTTGGTACAGAAAGCGATTGTTGATGATGTAATTATCCGTACCTTCAATGATCGCCAATCCGCTAACCCCGCCGCTCACGGTTACATCGCTAACAAGCGAATTCGATGCTTTTAACAAGATGCCGCCACCATAAATCGTACTGCCTGGAGACGCCTTTGGACCATCGCCACATTTTTCGTACTGGCATAACCAGATGTTCGCATCGAGCGGATCGGTGGAGGCTTGTATCTTTAAACCTTTTAAGGTCAAACGTTCTCCCACCGCAGTCAAAGCAAAACTGCGTCCTTCACCTTTGACAATCGCCGTTCCTGCATCATCGCCAAAAATTCCAATATCTGCCCCTGCGACATTCAAATTCCAATACACACTGTTTGGACACAGTTTGATCGTGCGCGTGATGACTTCACCCACTCGATCAGGTGGCGTACACAAGTCAGGCGCTCGAGGAATGGACAATACCAGCGGCGGTGTGCCTAACTCTGGTGGATATAAAATTTCGTAACTCGTCTGCAAGACTTCATCGAACTTGGGTAGTAATATGCCCAGCGATTCTAAGGCAAGTTTGTAATCTATCGGGACAGGCGCGCGTGGAGTTGGTGTGCTGATTTCGACGCGCACGCGCGGAAAATCAAGCGTCTCTGAATCTATACCTAGTTCTGGCGCAGTGATGGCACTAGCAGTAACCGCAGGTCCGGTCACGTTAAGCCGATAGATAATCGTTCGGTCGGTTTTATTGATCACGGCGATGTAAAACGTACCACTTTGAGGCGAACTACCATTCCATATCAGGTTATGTCCTGCTTGGGCTTTGTTGACACTGCCACGTCCGATAGGCGTACCGCGTACCGTATTCGTTTGCAGATCAACCTGATCAGGTGCGAAAATTTGTAATTCTAAATCCTGCACTCCATAACCTTCCAACACCACACTAATCGTCGAACGATCACCGCGATACTCAAAGCGATACCAAATCGTCGAGAATCGTCGAATCATCGTCTCGGTATTGTACTTGATGGATGCCGCACTTGGATTGTGTCCTTGCTGTGTCGGTGTTGGCGTAGGTGAAGGGGTAAACGTGGGAGTGATTGTGGGCGTCAACGTAGGCGTACCGGTAGGCGTGTGCGTAGGTGTGGACGTGGGCAGGGGAGTCGGTGTCGGCGTTAAAGTGAGTGTCGGTGTGCTTGTGGCAGTGTGCGTCGCTGTTGGCGTCGGTGTACCCACTGGCATACTCGTCACGGTTGGCGAGCGCGTTACTGTGGGAGTGAATGTCTGAGTTGGCGTACTGTAGCGCGTTGCAGTGTGTGTAGCAATCGTAGCACCCCAAATCGGCACACTGCTCACGGGATCAAGGAGTTGCGTGTATGACGCGGCAATCCACGCGCGGTTCGTCGCATCAGGAAACGCAATTTGCCACCATGCGTTATCCGCTGTGCGCGCAAGAATTTGCACCACCGCACCTTTGTTCAACCGTCCGACAATCGTTGCGGTTGCGCTAGGCGCGGCGCGCACGTTCAACACTTCGACGGTAACGATGGCTTGCGCCGCTCCAGGAATCGGAGTAGGGCTTGCGGCAGAGAGTAGCGTAGCGGGAAAGGCAGCCAGAGTTAGAAAAAGAGCGAGGATAAAAAAAATGAAACGCAGGTAGCCAATCATTGCTGTTGGTTTATTACAAGTTTGAACGCGACAGAAAAATACTTCTGTCGCGTTCATTGCTTTGCTGTTGGTAACTCACTCCTGATGCTCGGCAGTCGGGAATCATTTTGGTCTAGTGCGGGACAAACACCAGGAGAGAGTTACCAGAGTGTTCTCATTGCGCGTCTAGCGAATAATCGCCGACAGTTGATGCGTGCGCTATGAGAATTTTTACTTGGGTGCGCGGTACGAGCACGCGGTGATCGTGCCGTTCCAGATCATCTGATTGATCACGCGGAGGTGGACCCAACCTGTCTCTTATACACATC
>JAOACU010000114.1 GCA_026417715.1 Anaerolineae bacterium
GCAACGTACACACCAAGACAACAAATCATCAAGACAACAATGATGGCAATCACATATGTTTTGTCTTGCATCGCGCTCCTTTACGACTGCGGACGACTGATCCCTATGCTCAGGGCGAACCGCCGACCGCCGCGACCTATTTCTCTCAACCGCGAACAATCATACCACGCGCGTAAGAAAAAATCAATTTGACCATACCTCCACTTCGCGCGCACAAATCTCGATGCTCTTTTTCAACAACGCTTCGCCAACCTCGCGCGTCGCGCCGCGCGGATCAAGTCCCATAACGCCATCGGGATATTTCTGCGCGAAATTTTGTATCGTGGTCATTTCGCGCGAAGGTTTTACTGGTGCATCGCGTCCGGTCAACCGACTCAAATCCACTGCGCGCGGGCAGATCGCGAGCATAAACGCGGTCTCGCCTGGCGAGGCATGCGAGCCGACCTGCTCTCCCAGCATTTCGATCACCACGCGATACGCTTCGCTATCCGTCCACCACTCGAACGTTTTGACGCGCAAGCCCGGTGCGTCTTGTGTAACCATCTGCACTGCGCTCGCCAGCGACGCCGCATTGCCACCGTGTCCGTTCACAATCAGCATTCGCCGAAAGCCATGCCGATACAATGAACGCAAAATGTCTTCCAACACAGCAATCAGTGTGGTGGGACGCAACGAGACGGTGCCGGGGAAAGCCATCTGTGCGAGTGCCATCCCATAGTTCAACGTCGGTGCGACGATGACGCCTGTTGCTTCACCCACACCGCGCGCGATTGCCTCTGCCTCGAACGAATCGGTGCCCAATCCCAAATGCCGCCCGTGTTCTTCGGTCGAACCCAGTGGAATGATGATACGATCATCGCGCGCGAGATATTCTTTCACTTGTTCCCACGACATTTCAGCGAGTAGCATTGTGCCTCCTGATGAAATGACCGACGACGGATGACGAATGACGGATGACGAATGACCGACGACCGCCGCACTTTTTTGTAGTGATTGATTATACAAGGAAATCGGAAATGTGTATAATCACAGGTGTTGAGATGTATTGGGGAAATTCGCCTCAACGAATACCAAACGAATAAACGAATGTATTCTTCGTTTATTCATTGTTCATTCGTTGACGCGGTAAGGCGATATTCCAAGCAAAAGGTCGGCAAAAAATGAAGGGTGTGTTACATCGCTTGCACATTGTTGCGCTCGTTGCCATTTTGTCACTCGCGACCTTTTTGCATTTCTTCCGCCTTGACCAACAAGGATTCGCCAACTTGTATTACGCGGCAACGGTCAAAAGTATGTTGACCAGTTGGCACAATTTTTTCTACGCCGCGTTCGATCCCGGCGGATTCGTCAGTGTGGACAAACCCCCACTTGGTTTTTGGGTGCAAGCATTGAGCGCGCAGATTTTCGGTTTTAACGGATTCGCGCTCCTCTTGCCCCAAGCACTTGCGGGTGTACTTTCGGTCGCGCTGGTGTATCGTCTGGTTGCGCGCGTCTTTGGCGCGTGGGCGGGTGTGATTGCAGCACTCGCGCTCACCGTCACACCCATCAACATCGCCGCCAATCGCAACAATACGATTGATAGTCAACTTGTCTTCACGTCGCTACTCGCGGCGTGGGCGGTGAGCATCGCAGTAGAACGCGGCAAATTGCGCTGGCTGGTCGTGTGTGCGATTCTCGTCGGCATCGGTTTCAATATCAAGATGTTGCAGGCGTATCTGGTATTGCCGGCATTCTGGCTGACGTACCTCATCGCCGCGCGCACGCGTTGGTACTGGCGACTCGCGCACCTTGCACTTGCGACGATTGTGCTCGTCATCGTCTCGTTCGCGTGGATCGCGATTTTCGATGCGACACCTGCCGAAACACGACCGTACGCCGGCAGTAGTCGCAACAATTCGATGATGGAACTGGTGATTGGTCACAATGGCATCACGCGTCTTGGTGCGATTGCCAACGCGCTGGGCTTGCGCGCTGCCGCGCCGCAACTGCGCGCCGCGCCATTGCCGCCACAAAATCCACCGCGCCCACCGAACGTGCCACCCAACCCACCGCCGATTTCGCCACCAACGCCTCCACAACCCAACGCACCGCGCGCACCCGCTAACGAAACAGGCGAGCCGAGCATTTTGCGCTTGTTCAACCGACAACTTGCGGGACAAATCAGTTGGCTCTTGCCACTCGCGCTGTTCAGCATCCTCATGCTCACCATCGAATCGCTCTTCACGCTTGACGTCTCACGCCTTACGCAACACGCAATACGCAATACGCAACACGCATTACGCAACACGCAACACGCATTACGCAACACGCCTCACACCTTACTCCTCTGGAGCATCTGGCTCATTCCGCAACTCATCTTTTTCAGTTTCGCCGGTTTGTTCCATCGCTACTATCTCGAAATGATGTCGCCGGCGATTGCCGCGCTCGTTGGTGCGGGCATCGTGACGATGTGGCGCGCGTACGCGCAGCATCGTTGGCGCGGACTTGTTCTGCCGTTTGCACTTTTGATGACCGCACTCGCGCAAGTCGCGCTCTTGACACATTTTCCCGATTGGAGCACGTGGCTCACGCCACTCGTTCTGGGATTGACTCTGTTGACGACCCTTGCACTCGTCGCGCTAAAATTCGCGCCGATGCTTGGCAGTCTGCGGGCGCCAATCTCCCCTCGTCATTCTGAGCGCAGCGAAGAATTTGAGCGCAGCGAAGAATTTGAGCGCAGCGAAGAATCTCCCGATTCGCGAAAGGCGAGATTCTTCGTCGCACAAATCGCTCCTCAGAATGACAACGTGAGCCACTACAATATGCAACGAGTAATCGCAACACTCGGCGTACTCACCTTGCTCATCGCGCCGACGGCGTGGTCGCTCACGCCACTCGCCAATGCGGACGCGGCTCTACCTTTTGCTGGACCCGAATTGCTCACGCGCGCGCCGCGCCCTCCCACACCACAGCGTGATCGCGTGGTGAATTTTTTGTTAGCGCATCGGCAGGGCGAACGTTTTTTGGTTGCCACGCCTAACGCGACCACTGCCGCGCCGATCATTCTTGCAACTGGTGAACCGGTGATGGCAGTCGGCGGATTCAGTGGCGGCGACCGCATCCTGACTGTGAATCAATTTGCGACACACATTGCCAGCGGCACCGTGCGCTTTTTCCTGCTGACAGACGACTGGAGACAACAACCCGAGTTGTCACAGTGGATCAGAACTCGTTGCACGCCGATCTTGTCCGCGCCGCGCGCACCCAATCCCGCTCCCAGTGGGCAACAGTTGTACGACTGCAAGCCCAAGTGAAAGGACATCGCGAATGAAAACACAACTTTTGGTGATGCTGATTGCATTGGGACTAGTCGCGAGCGCGTACCAATACACGCCCGGCAAGGAAGCACGCGCAACTCCGATACTCACTGCGCCAACGAGCACGCCCGCAACATCTACACCGACAAGTGTCGTATCCAGTCCGCTTCCCTCTCCGTCCGCAACGTGGAATATCCACGTGACAATGTTGCAAGAGCAAGGCGGACGCGTCAGTTGGTCACACGCGAAAAATTTGATTGCGTTCGATGTCGGCGGCAAAGAGGGCAAGTCGGACATTTACGTCGCGCGGCTCGATGGTTCGGACAAGCGATGCCTCACGTGCGACAAAAAAGATGTGCCGCAACTTCAGAACGGCAATCCCGAATGGCATCCGTCGGGTGAGTTCATCGTCTTTCAAGCCCAAGACCCGAATTTGCGAGTGTCGCCGGGCGCCGTGGGAAATTTCATCACGAGTCCGGGCATCGGCATCAACAACAATATCTGGATCGCGAACGCGGACGGATCGAAATTCTGGCAAATCACGCGCGTTCAAAATCGTTTCGGAGTTTTGCATCCGCATTTTTCGCGTGATGGCAAGAAAATCGTGTGGAGCGAAATCGTCAAGCCCGGCGGTGAAATGGGTGGACAATGGGCAATCAAACTCGCGGATTTTGCCGTCGAAAATGGCGCGCCGCGCGTGACGAACATCCAAACATTGACGCCGGGCAATTTGGAATTGTACGAAACACACGGCTTTTCGCCGGACAATCGCAAAATCATTTTCTCTGGTGTACCGCAAGGCAAGTTCTATTACGCGATGGAAATTTACACGTACGATTTGTCCACACAGCAACTCACACGCCTCACCGCGAACGACGAATGGGACGAACACGCGCACTATTCGCCCGATGGCGCGTCAATCATCTGGATCAGCAGTGCCGACATTCCGCAAATCAAAACGCAATCGCTGGAAGGAATGACGCGCAATCCACCCAAGACCGACGTGTGGATGATGAATGCGGATGGATCGAACAAACGACGCATCACGCGGTTCAACGATCCAAACGCGCCAGAGGGACGCGACGCAAGTGGCGGTGTCATCGTCGGCGATCTGTCGTGGGGACCCGATGGTAGATCATTCGTCGCGAAAATCCAGCGCGGGCGCGTCGAATCAATCGTGTTGATTGAACTTGGTGCAACGCCAGCGACGCGCGCAACACCTCCACCACCCAAAGTCGAGCCGAAAGCCGGCGCCAGTTATCTCGATGTAACGTACTGCACACCAGAAGGAATCGCGCAAAAGATGAACTTGTTCTATCCCAAGTCGTTGAGCGACAAGCCAATGCCGATTGCTGTGTACGTTCACGGCGGCGGTTGGACATCAGGCGATAAGGGCAGCGGTGCAGGATCGGCGGATATGCAAGAACTACTTGCACGCGGTTACATCGTTGCCTCGCTAGATTATCGCCTTGCGCCACAATCCAAGTGGCCCTCCCAGATTACCGATGTGAAATGCGCGATTCGACATCTGCGCGCCCACGCGGCGATGTACCATCTCGATCCGAATCGAATCGGCGTGTGGGGCGGCAGCGCGGGTGGTCATCTCGTCGCGATGCTTGGCACGACGGACGCGCGCGCGGGATTCGATGTAGGCGAGTATCTCGATCAATCGTCGCGCGTACAAGCGGTCGTGGACTTGTTCGGTCCCGCCGATTTGCCAGCGATGCTCAGTGGACGCGCGTTCATCGTCGCGCAAACTGTTTTCGGCGCCACCTCGCGCGATGATCCCGTGTTGGTCAAAGCAAGTCCGGTGACATACATCACGCCAGACGATCCACCGTTCTTGATTCTACACGGCGACAAAGACACGGTGGTACCACTTGAGCAATCGCAGATTTTGTACGACAAGTTAAAAGCCGGTGGTGTGCACGCGACGTTCGTCATCGTCAAAAACGCTGGACACGGTTTCACACCCAGCGACGGCACAATGTCGCCCTCGCGCGCGGAACTGACCAAGATGATTGCAGATTTCTTTGACCAGCATTTGAAATAACTCACGCAAGTTGCTAGAAAATTTGGCGTGAACTGTAGGACAAGTCCTACACGTGCGTAAGGTCATCGAAAATCCGTTTCTACCCATGAGCGAAAAATGATTGGCACTCCAAGACCTGTCAGGGCTTTTAAACCTGACAGGTCTTTTTTCAATCCCAACTCAAAACGTTATTAGAAATCGCCTCAACGAATGAATAACGAATAAACGAATCTGCGCAACGCTCATTCGTTTATTCGTTCAGTACTTGTCGAGGCGGATTCCCAAAAGCCAACCTCAACATCTTATAGATGCCTTTTTCTCCCCAAGAGCGACAAGCGATACCCGTGTGGATTGTGTCGTAGATGCTGTTTGACAGATGTCGCGCCGCGTGCTATCCTCTAGCGCGATGACTCGCGCCGAAGCGGTTCTGCGCACCAAACTGAATCCGCCGCGTCTTTCGCGTCACACCCTCCTTCGTCCGCGTCTGAATGTGCTCTTTCGTGACGCGCTCGATGCGCGCGTCACCATCGTCCAAGCCAGCGCGGGGTACGGCAAGTCCACCGCACTTGCCGCGCTAAACGATGCACGCACACCACTTTTTTGGTACAGCGCGAGCGAGGGCGATACCGACGCGCATCAATTTCTCGCGCATCTCATCGCCGCGTTTCACTTGGGTTTGCCCGCGCTCTCCGATACACCGCTCGCGTTGTTGCACGATGCGGATCCGCACGCGCCGCGTCGCGCCACCGATGCGCTCCTCAACGCGCTCGCCGATGCGCTGACCGCGCCCGCGCTCTTGGTGATTGACGATTATCATCTTGCCGCGTCCGATGATGTGGACGCGCTCCTCGATCATTTCCTCGCGTTTCTACCGCCCCACTTGCACGTCATCGTTTCGACGCGTTACGCGCCGCGCTGGGAACATTTACCCACGTGGCGCGCGCACGGTCAAGTGCTCGACATCAAACGCGACGCGCTTGCGTTCACGCGCGATGAAATCGCCGCGCTCTTTGCCGAAACGTACAAGTGTCCGCTCACACCGCGCGACGTGGATTTGGTATACGAACGCACCGAGGGCTGGCCCATCGCCTTGCAACTGGTGTGGCAAGAACTGCGCGCCAAGCCCAAAGCCAAAATCGCCGACTTGCTGGCAAGCGAAAGCGCAGAGACACTCTTTGCCTATCTCGCGCGCGATGTCTTGGCGCAACAGCCGCGCGATGTGCAACATTTTCTTTTGAGCACGGCGGTCTTGCGCGAACTCGAAACGCGCGCGTGTCAAGCCGTTGCGCCCAATACCGATTGTTCCGCGATGCTTGCCTACTTGCGCGAACGCGATCTGTTCATCACATCGCTGGGTGGCGAACACTATCGCTATCATCACCTCTTTCACGATTTTCTGCGCGAGTATGCTGCGCGGCTCGATGCCGATGCCGTGCGCGCGCGACATCGGCGCGCAGCAGAATTTTATCGCGAGGCGGGCAACGCCTCGGAAGCGATTTTTCATTTCTTGCGCGCGCACGCGTTCGACGATGCTGTCGCGCAAATCGCGAGTGTGGGTGAAGAGATGTTGCGCGTGGGTCGCTTGGATACGCTCGCGAGTTGGCTCGATGCATTGCCGCCCGAAGCGGTTGCCGCGCAACCCGTGTTGATGTTCTTTTACGGTGATCTCGCGCGCTTGCAAAGTCGTTTCGATGACGCGCTGGCGTGGTACGCGCACGCCGAACGCGCGTGGCGCGCCGCGCAGGACAAGCGCGGCATCGTGCGCGCGTTGCGCGGACAAGCGTTGGTGTATCTCGATACGTTGCGCGCGCCGCAAGCCGAACAACTTTTGCAAGAAGCATTGCGTTTGATGGATGGCTTGGATGATCGGGTGGCGCACGCGCGCTTGTTGGAACTCCTTGCGGAAAACAAGTTGAACACGGGCAAAGCCGAAGAAGCAGAACGATTGCGCGCGCAAGCGCGCACCTTGCGCGAAGAAGGTCCCAGCGAAGATGTGTTGAGTGTGCGCGTCAAACTACGCACAGGACGCTTGGACGAAGCGCGCGAAATTTTGGAAGCGTGGGCGCGCGAAGAGCGCGGCAAACCCCACGCGCCGCGCGCCCATCGCGAAACATTGTTGGTGTTGTCGCTCATCCACTCGTTGCAAGGCAACGCCGATGCTGCGTTCGATACGGCGCAAGAAGCAATCACACTTGGCGCGCAACTCGCATCGCCGTTCGTTTCGGCGGTGGGACAGATGCGCTTGGGGCACGCGCTTCAACTGCGCGGCGATTGGCGCGCCGCGCTGCGTTGCTACGAAGATGCCATCGCACTCGGCGATCAACTCGCCGTCCAACGCACACGCGCCGAAGCGCGTTGGGGAATGACACGCGCACACGGTTACAGCGGCGATGTGACGGCGGCGCGCCGCGACGCGGCAGAAGGTATCGAAATCGCACAAAGCACGGGCGACGCGTGGTTGGTGGCGATTTTGCAAATCGCACTCGGCGCGAGTTTGGTGTTGGCACAGCGCGCGCGCGAAGCGATCCAAGCACTCACCGACGCCCACGCGGCGATGCGCGCCTGCGGCGATACGTTCGGACAAACCGCCGCGCGAATGTGGCTCGCACTCGCGCACGCGCATCAACGCGAACGCGCGCTCGCGCACCTAGACGATGCGCTCGCCCTCGCGCAGACGCATCGTTACGATTATTTGTTCACCACGCGCACATTTTTGGGAATGTCGGACGCGCGAATGATTGTGCCGTTGTTGTTAGAAGCGCGGCGACGCGGCAGACACGCGAGTTACGCTGCGCGTCTCCTCGCGGCGATGGGCTTGGCAAACATCGCCGCGCATCCTGGGTATCAGTTGCGTGTGCAAACATTCGGCGTGTTTCGCGTGTGGCGCGGCGAAAATGAGATCGGTGCGCGCGAGTGGCAACGCAAAAAAGCGCGGCAACTGTTGCAACTCTTTATCGCGCGGCGCGGACGCTTGATCGAACGCGAAGAAATTTTCGAGTTGCTCTATCGTGATGTATCGCCCGATGCGGCGGCGCGCGATTTCAAGGTTGCACTCAACGCGCTCAATCACGCGCTCGAACCTGCGCGCGGCGATGCCGATCCCGCGTTCATCGCACGCGAAGGATCGGCGTACGGCTTGCGCGCCGATGCGGATGTGTGGATTGATGCAGACGAGTTCACACGTCTGATCGCGCGCGGCGATGCGGCATCGGACGAAACGATGTTGGAGGCGTATCGGCGCGCGCTGGCGTTGTATCACGATGATTTTCTCATCGCCGATGCGCGCTATGACGATTGGGCGATTACCGAACGCGAGCGTTTGCTCGCACTCTACTTGCGCGCGGCGGATCGCCTGGCAACCGAGTTGCTGGCGCGCGGCGCGCACGATGAGTGTATCGCGTGGTGCGAAAAAATTCTGGCGCGCGACCGATGTTGGGAGCACGCGTATCGGTTGATGATGCAGGCGTACGCGGCGCGGGGTGAACGCGCCCAAGTGCGACGTGTGTTCGAGCAGTGCAAGCGCGTTTTGCGCGAGGAGTTGGAGGTAGAACCAAGTGCGGTGACGGTGGAGGTGTATCAGGCAGGGATTAGGAG